>JANONY010000243.1:0-2220 GCA_031421055.1 Actinomycetes bacterium
CGCGATAAGCGCAACGGGTTCTCGATTCCGCCGCAGTTGACGGCCGGCACGATCATCAACGCGATCCCCCGTCCGTGGTGGTGGTGGGACTTCCTCACCACGCCGCCGCTCGAGTTCGCCTCGCTCTCCAGCACAGGCGGCACGGTCGGTGAGCTGCTCGACTCCGCCATGGACCCATCGATCAACTTCGACGACCTGAAAATCATCCGCACAATGTGGAAGGGCAAGCTCGTCGTCACGGGCGTGCAGAACGTCGAAGACTCGAAAAAGCTCACCACGCTCGGCGTCGATGGAATCTTGCTGAGCAACCACGGCGGGCGTCAGCTCGACCGCGCGCCCATCCCGTTCCACCTGCTGCCGGATGTGGTGCGCGAGGTCGGCAAAGACACCGAGGTCATGGTCGACACCGGCATCATGAACGGCGCAGACATTGTCGCCTCAATCGCGCTCGGCGCGAAGTTCACCCTCATCGGTCGCGCCTACCTCTACGGCCTGATGGCCGGCGGGCGGCAGGGAGTCGACCGCGCTATTCAGATTCTCAGTGACCAGGTCGTGCGCACGATGAAGCTGCTCGAGGTGACGAGCATCGCCGAGCTCGAGCCGAAGCACGTAACGCAGCTACGCCGACTGACTGCACGCTAAAACTTCCGGCCGCGCTCTGGTGGTAGGGGCGCGGCCGGAGCCACACCGCTGAGTAGCATGGGCGCATGGACATACTCGAAAAGGTTCTGCTCGTGCTCCACTTCGTCGGCCTCGCTTCGCTTCTCGGTGGGGTGCTCGTTCAGACGAAGCTCTTCGGCTCTGGAGCACGGGTGCTGCCCGCGATCATGCACGGCGCATGGTTGCAACTGATCACCGGCCTCGCGCTTACGGGCGTCATCTCGGCGACCGACAGCGACCTCAACACCACCAAGATCGCGGTCAAGCTCGGTGTGCTCATCGTCATCGTCGTGCTGGCGTTTATCAACCGCAAGAAGACCAGCCCGAAATCATGGGTCGTGCCGACGATTGGTCTGCTTACGCTGGCCAACATCGCGATCGCGGTGTTCTGGCACTAGCTGCGATCGGGCGCGGCTGACCTATACCACGCCCACCACGCCGAGCAACTCGGCAATCGCCTCAACTCCGAGCTCCACTTCGGCAAAGCTCGTCGAAAGCGGTGACAGGCCGAGCCGGATTCCGCTTGGCCTCCGAAAGTCGGGAATCACCCCGCGCTGCCACAGTTGCGGCATCAGCTCGCCGAAGCGCGGGTGCTCGATGGTCACGTGACTGCCGCGCCGCGCGGGGTCGCGCGGTGTGCTGAGTTCGACGTCCAGCCCTGCCACGAGCTCGATGGCGTACGTCGTGAGCGCGACGGATTTCTTGCGCACGGCATCGAGGCCAGCTTCTTCGATCAGGGCAATCATGTCGCGCATCGGCAGCATCCCAATGACGGGTGGGGTGCCGCTGAGGAGACGGCGAATGCCATCCGCTGGCTGGTAGCCCTGCCCCATCTCGAATGGCTGCTGCGATCCCAACCAGCCCTGGATCGGCTGCTGCATCTCGTGGTGGCGCTTGGCGAGGTACGCGAAGGCGGGCGCGCCCGGTCCGCCGTTGAGGTACTTGTAGCCGCACCCGACCGCGAGATCGACCCCCCACGCGTCGAGTTGCGTCGGCACGACGCCGGCGGAGTGGCAGAGGTCCCACAACACGAGCGCGCCGACGTCGTGCACCGCGGCGGTGATCTCTTCGACGTCGGCGAGGTAGCCCGAACGGTAGGCGACGTGGCTGAGCACGACTAGCGCCGTGTTCGGCGACAGTGGGATGCGGTCGACCGTCACGTCGCCCGGCTCGATCCAGCGCAGCGTGAGCCCCAACTCGGCGGCGACACCCTCGATTACGTAGCGGTCGGTGGGAAAGTTGTCGCGGTCGATGACCAGCTCGGTGCGCGCTGGGTTGACCGCAACCGCCGCCCGCACGAGCTTGTACAGCAACACTGTGGTTGAGTCACCGATCGTCACCTGCCCTGGAGCCGCGCCAAGCACCACGCGGCCGAGGTCGTCACCGATGGTCTGGGCTTGCTCCATCCAGCCTTCGTCCCAGCCGCGGATCAGCCGACCGCCCCACTGCTCGGTCATGAAAGCTGTGACGCGTTCAACCGATGCGGTCAGCGGGCGCCCGAGCGAGTTGCCGTCGAGGTAGGCGACGACATCAGGCGAGGCGACGAACAGCTCGCGGTAG
>JANONY010000244.1:0-4503 GCA_031421055.1 Actinomycetes bacterium
GTCGACGCGACCTTTCCGCGCGTGACGCCTCACGATTTGAGACACACCGCTGCTAGCCTCGCAATCTCGGCCGGCGCTAACCCGAAGCTCGTGCAGCGGATGCTCGGACATGCCTCCGCGGCGATGACGTTGGACACCTACGCGGACCTGTTCGCCGACGACCTAGAGACCGTTTCAGAGCGTCTGAATGACGTGCGCGCGAAAGCAGTTGTGGGGAATCTGTGGGGGATTGGCTGATTTTGAGCCTGTGACCCCAGTGTTTATATGGAATTTTGGCCCGATGTGCGGGGGTTCGAATCCCTCACTTGCCACCAAAAAATGCTGGTCAGAGTGCTGTTTTGAAGACCTGAACATCGCAAACCCCCACAACAGCCCTCCGAAAGCCCAAGAGATTTGGGTCGGCATCACGCCGTAGCGCAGTCCGCTCCAGGCCATTCTTTCCACGTGGAATCAATGACGACTGCCGGTGTCTTGCAAACGATGGTTGGCGCCAAAACGGGAGCAGCAGCTTGCGGGACATCGACGCGAGACATTTGAGACTGGGGGAGCCCGGGAAAATTCCGTATTCACTGTCGCTTGAGAAGCGCTTCCAGAGTCTCGTCGAGACGCCCCGCAAGCCTAGGGTTACGCGACTCCACCAAGCCGCGATAACCACTCAACGCTTGGTCTCATCATCGATAGGCGCCGCTCGCGATCCATCTTGGGGTACACCGAGGTGTCCGCCACAGAGGGGACTGTGAAATCGAGAAAGTTCGGTGAGACTGAGGACGCGTGGCCCACCCGCCCAGATCCGGCGACGTGAAGGATTAGCAAACATGCCCCAAAAATCTCCTGACAAAACGCCGGGTCTGACACCGCCAAGATTGTCTGGCAACGTAGCCACTATCAAGACGCGTGCATACTTGGCCCCGCATGGTGCGTTTTCGCCGACGCATCAAAAATCCAGTACGCGTGGATAATTACGGTACCGGGTAGATGGGCACCATGAACCTGGAGCCGAAGGATCGTAAAGTCAAGGCTGGCACAAAGCGGGCTTGGATCGCCTTGGGCGGCACGGCGCTCGTCGCTGCGATGGTCGTCACGTACGCGCTGCCGCTTCTTCGACACAATGCCGCCGAGGCCAACTGCGTAGCGGCCGTGCCCGGACCCGAGGGAGAGCAGGGAGGCAACGGCTCGACGATCGTCCAATGGAGGCTACTCCCGATGCCCCACTGGGAATGCAGCTACAGTACTGAACCTGGCGTGACAGGCAAAGTTGACTTGGGGTGGTGGGGCTAGATCTTCATGTGCGACCTCTTCTTGGAGCTGGATTGGCTCGAAGGCATGAACGCGATTGACGGTCTGAAGAATGGCCGCTCCATGACCACAATTCACTGGCCTCCGCATTAGTCTCGCAACCCTAGGGTTGGAAGACGCGTCTCAACGGAGTTCACCGCGTGAATCGACCTCGGTTTCGCCCCGCTCAATCCTTTTGGAGGATGGAACTATCACTAGCCCTTGTCCGTTGGAGCCTCGCGGGTTTAGGCCGACCGCCATTGAAGCGTCGTCGACAACTTCCAACTGGCCCATGTCGGTGCGGGGAGGCAGACTTACTCGGTGAGCTCCTCTGCGCCGGCCCGACCGAAACTGTCGTCGTTTTGGCGCGATTTGCCCCGCGAGGGCAAGTTCCTCATCTCGACCGTCATTTTCTCTGCTGTTGGCACCGGGCTCGTTCTGCCATTCCTGGTCGTCTATCTCCACGAGGTGCGCGGCATCGCCCTCGAGTCCGTTGGGCTGCTGTTTGCGCTCCAGGCTGGGGTCGGCATCGCCGTTGTGCCACCGATCGGTGCGCTCATCGACCGCATCGGCGCTCGTCTGGTCTACGCGAGCAGCATGGTCGCGCTCATGATCGGTGACGTCTTACTCTCGCAGGCCACCAACGTGGTCGGCGCAGCAGTTGCGCTAACTGTCATCGGCTACGGCTTCGGCGTCATTTGGCCGGCGTCTGGCGCGCTGATCGGTAGCGTCATCCCTCGCGAGCAGCGGCAACGCTACTTCGGCATCAACTTCACCCTGCTCAACCTCGGCATCGGAATTGGCGGCATTGTCGGTGGCCAGTTCGTCGACGTCGCCCGCCCCGAGACTTTTGTCACTGTCTACCTGCTTGACGCCCTCAGCTTTGTGCCAGCGCTCGCCATTCTGCTCTGGTGGTTGCGTCACGCCGGCGGCCCCGTCGCAGCCCCGTCGACAGCCACAGACCCAGCCGCGCTAGTAGCACAGCCCCGCCCGTCGTACGGCACCATGCTTCGCGACAAGAATCTGCGGGCGCTCCTCATTCTCGTTGCCGTCGCGGCCCTCGTTAGCTACCCGCAGCTCAACGCCGGAATGCCCGCCTATGCCAGGGCGGTTGGCGAAATCTCGACCCAGGGCCTCGGCTACGCCTTCGCCGCGAACACGCTCGTCATCGTAGTGTTTCAGCTCTTCGTGCTCCAACGCATTGAGGGCCGCCGTCGCACCAGGGTCGCGGTGGTCATGGCTGCGACCTGGGCACTCTCCTGGACCCTGCTTGGCGCCACCTCGCTCGTGCCAGGAACCATAGCCGCAACGATCCTGCTCGCTTCATGCGCGGGCGTGTTCGGCCTCGGCGAGACGATGCTGCAGCCGGTCAGTTCGGCGATGATCAACGACCTCGCGCCCGACCACCTTCGGGGCCGCTACAACGCGCTGAGCTCGCTGATGTTCTCTGGCGCCTTCGTTGTCGGCCCCGTTGTGGCGAGCATCCTGATTGCCCGCAACCTTGGCCCCGTCTACATTGCGTCCCTCATCGGCGGGTGCGCGCTACTCGCGGTCATCGCGCTCTGGGTCGAGCGGCGCATTCCGCCGCACGTCAACGGTGTTTCCGATGATCAGCAGACCCCGCGTACGACTGCACCCTGAAGCGGCCAAGCAATCTGACGCCACTCAGCTGTCTTCGCGTTCGCGGCGTTGCATCGCTTACTTGCCACACATGAACAGCGACTCGCGCTAGCCCCGGGGCCCCGACGCGAGGGGCACCATGACCGCGCCGGTCCCGTGCCGGCTGGCTGCGCGCCTACCCTCGATAGTTGAACTCCGACGTCTTCCCTGCTGCTGTCACTGCTGCTGCCACTACTGCGGTTACCTCGTGCGAGCTGTGTGAGTTCGTGCTCACGTGAGCCTGTGATGTCTCAGGACTTAATGGACACTTCTGTCTCAGGACATCGTGGACACTTCGATGGGTTTTGCTCGGTGGATGAGCCAAATGATTCCCGACGCGAAGATCCGATGGCTGGTGGCTTCATGGCCGGCTGATGCTCCGAGGGGAGCCGTGACCGCTTTCTGCCACGAGCATGGGGTGTCGCGATCCTGGTTCTATCAGGTCCGTGCCGCCGCCGTTGCGAACGGGGCATGGGGGGCGATGGAGCTGGCCTCGACCCGGCCGCACGTGAGCCCGGGACGAGTCGATGCGCAGCTGGTGCAGTGGGTGCTTCTTGTCCGCTCGCAGTTGCAGGAGGCTGGGTTCGACTTCGGGCCGTTGAGCGTTCAGGCGAAGCTGCGGAGGATGGGGTTGGACTCTCCATCCAGGGCCACGATCGCGCGGATCTTCAACCGTGCGGGGGTCGTGCGACCGGAGCCGAAGAAGAAACCACGGTCGGCGTTTCGCCGGTTCGTCTATCCCGCGCCGAACTGCTGCTGGCAGATCGACTCAACGGAATGGTCGCTGGCCAACGGTCGCAAGGTCGTGATCTTCCAGCTCATCGACGACCATTCACGGCTCGCCCTGGCATCGCTGGTGGCAGTGGACGAGACCAGCGAAGCGGCGATCAGAGTCGTCGATACCGCCATCTCCCGTCACGGGGTTCCCCAGAAGTTCCTCTCCGACAACGGGGCAGCGTTGAATCCCACTCGACGAGGACAGGTCGGCCTGCTCGTCTTGCACCTGCGTCGGCTTGGGGTGATCCCGATGACGGGCAAACCCGGCAGACCCACCACGCAGGGCAAGAACGAGCGATCCCATCGGACACTGCACCGGTTCCTCAATGCGCGGCCTGCCGCCGAGTCGATGGACAAGCTGCAGGAGTTGGTCGACGAGTTCGACGACTACTACAACACCGAGCGGGAGCACCAAGCACTGCCGGGCCAGATGACACCGCGCGAGGCCTGGGACATGACCCCGGTCGCCACAGCACCAGCACCGCCATCACCACTGGAGAGCCAGCACGCACGGGCGACCGTCGCCAGCGACGGCCTCGTTCGCTTCAACCACACCCGCTACAAGATCGGGATCCTCCACGCCGGTCACCGAGTCGAGATCATCCACAACGAGGCGACCGTCACCTTCTTCGACTCGCACGGCACGGAGATCCTCAGCCACCTCACCCCGCCGCCGGGCACCGCCTACGTCGGCAACGGACTGCGCAAGGGCTGGACGCCCCGACCGTCCACAAAGTCCTGAGACATCAGAAGTGTCCACTAAGTCCTGAGACATCACATGCTCACGTGAGC
>JANONY010000245.1:0-2942 GCA_031421055.1 Actinomycetes bacterium
CCCACGCGAGCGTCGGGCACTCCCCGCACTGCACGCTTGCTCACGCGCAGGCGCGCCGCTGCCTGATCGCCGCCGTAGTACCGCGCAGGCCCGCGCACCGCCATCGCGAGCATGCCTGGCCGCACCAGCTGCACGCCTGCCATCGATGCCTCAACCCCCTGCACGACCGGCTCGAACAGCCGAGAGTCGGCCGAGCGGTCGTAGTCGAGCAGCACGAGTTCGGTACAGCGGGCTTGCGCGGCTCTCGCTCGCATCCCCCTACTGACCCCCTCTGCGCGCGCCGCGGGAGAGCACGCGAACACCAGACTCTTCTCAATGATGGCGATGGCTTTGTGGTCGGCGACCCCGGCATCCCGAGCGCTGGCGATGACCGGCCAATCGGGGCACCAGGCGAGCATGGTACGGATCACGGCAGCACCAACTCTCGGCTCCGCGAACCGGTGCGGCTCTCGACCCCGACCGTCAGCTGACGGCTGCGCAGGTAGCCGTGACCGTCGCCGAGGCCACTCCACTCGCTTCGTGTCACCTCGAGGCGCGCCTCTGCGCCTGGCCAGCGACCGAGCACGATGAGCGTTGCGCCGCGTTCGCGCAGCCGGGCCATGAGTCTGCTGACCGTTGCATCACTCGGGGGAAGCGGCGGACGCACGAGCACGACCGTGAGCACCTCGGCGAGGGCGGCGGTCACCGGCATCCACTGATCGCCTGGATATGGCACGAGTGCCAGTCGCTCTAGGTCGATGCCGGCCGCCGCCGCGGCCTCGGTGCCAAAACTCGGAACACCGACAACCCCGCACCACGCACCAGCCGCGCTCGGCCCGGCCATGAGAGCCATGGCGAGGCTCGTCGAGCCCTCGATCGCGTACGCGACGCCGCTCTTCAGCGCCCCGCTCGGCAGCAGCCCGGCGACCGTCGGCGAGGTGTCGAGCGCCCTAGTGTCGAGCTTGGTCGCCTGCATCGCCTTGATGCGGTCTTGCAGCGCACGAACCTCGTCGACTCTGTCAATCGCGACCCTGTCAATGCGGTTGAGGGAGGCGGCGGCGGGCATCCTCCATGTTCGAACATACGTTCGATCCTGTCAAGCCGGAGTGAGCGACACGCCGTTGCTTTGAGTCGGGCCTTGGGCGACCTACCCGCAAGAAAAGTTTCCAAGACCCGACTCAACGACGAGACTAGGGTCGCGAATCGACGTGGATCGCGACCGCCCCCCACGAGGGCACCGCCGCGCTGAACGAGCCATCGGCCGCAACCTCGACCACGTCGCATCCCGCAGCGACGACATTGCAGTATTCGCCGGCTGGGAGGGAGGTTTCGAAGCGGTGCTCGAGTGGTTCATCCGAGGAATTGAGCGCCACGTAACCGAGCGACCCGCGGCCGAAGGCGTAGGCGTCGCCGTCGCTCCACTCGTCCTGCACCTCCGCGGAGCCGACCGCGATGCGCCAGCCGACCATGCCGAGGGTGCCGACCCAGCGGTGCTGGCACACCCATTCACCATCCTCGAACGTCGCCCCCGGCTCAGAGAAAGAAGCGCAGGCGACGTCGGTGACGAGCCCGTCGGCATCTTGCGGAAGCGAGTTGTTGTTGATCGTGAAGGCGTAGCCAGAGTAGAGCACCGGGCTGCCGTAGTCGCTCGCGAGCAGCAGGATGGTGGCGAGCTGGTACTTCGCGCCGTCGCGATAGCTGAGTGTCTGGCGGTTGCGCTCGGTGTCGTGGTTGTCGACGAACGTGCGGGCTGCCGACGAGGGCGCGAAGCCGTAGCCGTCGACGTTGGCGATGTTCGCGAGTTGGCCGGTCTTCATCCATGTCACCAGCTGGTAGGCGAGACCGAACTCGAAGACGTCGCCGTTGTCGAGGTAGTCCTCCGGCTGGATCGGCTCGCCATCCGACCGGATCACCTCCTGCACGATGTACGGGTCGCCATCGATGCGCTCGACGATCGCGGCAACATCGTCAGCAGGCATGTGTTTTGCGGCATCAATGCGGAAGCCGTCGACCCCGATCGAGCGCAGGTCGTTGAGGTAGCGCGCGATCGTCTCCTGAACGTGCGAGGTCTCGGTCGCAAGGTCGGCGAGGTTCACGAGTTCGCAGTTCTGCACGTTGCCAGCGCTCGAGTAGTCGGTGATGTCGTCGCTGTCACTCAGCCCGCAGTGGTGGAAGTCCTTCTCGGTGTAGAGCCCGGGGTATTTGTAGTGGCCGAATGGGGTGCCCGCCCAGCCGACTCCGTCGCTGTCCTGGCCGGTCATGTGGTTGATCACGGCGTCGACGATGATCGCGACCCCTGCCTTGTGGCAGGTCTTCACCATCGACTCGAACTGTTCACGCGTGCCGAGTCGAGACTCGATCTTGTAGCTCACTGGTTGGTAGGCGGTCCACCACGGAGAGCCGACGATGTGCTCTTGCGGCGGACTCGTGAGCACCCAGGCGATGCCGGCTGGGCCGAGCACGTCGGTGCACTCGCTCGCGATCGAGTTCCAGTTCCATTGGAATAGCTGGATGCCGACATCACTCTTCGGCCCGTCGCCGTCGAAGGTCGTTGTGGTCGAGCAGCCGCCGAGGGCGAGCGTGCTCGCTATCACAAGGGCAAGGGGGATCCTTCGTCGCATCGGTGCTCCTTCGCATTCATGCAAGCGCTTGCAATGACAGTAGCAACGGGATGCGTCGGCGGCTACCTTGGCACGAAGTCCGCGAGGAAACGCCTGCCGCAGCTCTATGGACGGTGACGTGCCGTGGCCACGTTGACGCGGTAGCTGTCACCGGACCAGCGCAGTGGCGTTCCCTCGGCGCGGTAGTGCTGCAGCGCGGGGATTTCGTGACCGGCCGGCGGATGTCCACTCGCCCGTACCACGCGCCACCACGGCACCTCGCCGCCGTGGTACGCCATCACCTGCCCGACTGCCCGCGGAGCCCGTGATCCGAGTGCGGCCGCGACCTCGCCGTAGGCCATG
>JANONY010000246.1:0-4212 GCA_031421055.1 Actinomycetes bacterium
CCACCTCACCCCGCCGCCGGGCACCGCCTACGTCGGCAACGGACTGCGCAAGGGCTGGACGCCCCGACCGTCCACAAAGTCCTGAGACATCAGAAGTGTCCACTAAGTCCTGAGACATCACACGCCGCGCGCGGCGCCCAGTGTCGCCGGGCACGTTTAGATTTGACCAGTGCCAATGATTGAAGCAAGAGGTCTCAAGAAGACCTACACCCCCAAGAAGGTTGCCCCCGTCCACGCGCTCGACGGGCTCGACCTCGACGTGCCGCAGGGCACCGTCAAGGCCCTTCTCGGCCCGAACGGCGCTGGCAAGACCACCTGCGTCAAAGTCTTCACGACGTTGATCAAACCGGATGCGGGCACCGCCACCGTCGACGGTATCGACGTGATCGCGCATCCAGATCGCATTCGCCCGTTGATCGGCGTGTCAGGGCAGTATGCCGCGGTCGACGAGAACCTCACCGGCTTCGAAAACCTCGACATGGTCGGCCGGCTGTACCACCTGAACTCGGCAGACAGCCGCGCGCGGGCGAACCAGCTGATTGATCTCTTCGACCTCACCGACGCCAAAGATCGCCCGGTCAAGGGATTCTCCGGCGGAATGCGCCGACGCATCGACCTTGCCGGCGCGCTCGTCATGCGTCCGCAAGTGCTTTTTCTCGACGAGCCGACCACGGGCCTTGACCCGCGCAGCCGGCTCGGCATGTGGGACATCATCACCAAACTCGTCAGCGACGGCACGACGGTGCTGCTGACGACGCAGTATCTCGAAGAGGCCGACCAACTCGCCGACTCGATCGCCGTGATCGACAACGGCAAGGTCATCGCCGAGGGCACGAGCGACGAATTGAAGGCGTCCATCGGTGGGCAGCGGGTTGAGATCAACCTGGTGTCGGCCTCCGATTCGGTCTCCGCCGTGGCCGTGCTGAAGAAGTTCGGCAAGTCCGACCCCGTGGTCTCGGCCGACGGACGCTCGCTCACCGTCGCATCGGATCACGCCCCAGAAGCGCTACAGAAAATTCTCGCCGCCTTCGAAGCGAGCGGCACCAAACTCTTCGATGCGGGCATGCGGCGGCCGACCCTCGACGACGTTTTTCTGCGGCTCACCGGTCACACCGCCAGCGACGACGAAGCGGTGGATGCGGCTGAAGCCGACAAGAAAGCGGCTGAAGCCAAGAAGAAGGGTGCGAAGAAGTGAGCGCAGAGGTCTCGACAGGCTCGACCCGCGTGGGCGGCAGCGCCTTCGCGCACTGGTTCAACGACGGCTGGATCACCACCCGCCGCAACCTCATCAAAATCAAGCGCATCCCAGACATCCTCGTCTTCACGCTTATTCAGCCGATCATGTTCGTGCTGCTGTTCTCCTACGTGTTCGGCTCGTCGATCACGATTCCGGGCGACGGGTACGTGTCCTTTCTCATGGCTGGCATCTTCGCGCAGACGATTGTGTTCGGATCCACCATCTCTGGCTCGGCAATGGCCCAAGACCTCAAAGACGGGATCATCGATCGGTTCCGCACCCTGCCGATGAGCCCGTCGGCCGTGCTCGTCGGGCGCACCAACGGCGACCTGCTGATCAACACCATCTCGATGACCGTCATGATGCTCACCGGCTTTATTGTCGGCTGGCGCGTTCGCTCGTCGTTCTTCGAGGCGGCGTTAGCGGTCGTACTCCTGTTGCTGTTCGCGTACGCGTTCTCGTGGGTCATGGCCTACATCGGCATGAGTGTGCGCAGTCCAGAGATCATCAATAACGTCTCGTTTCTGGTGCTCTTTCCGCTGACCTTCATCTCGAACGCGTTCGTGCCGAGCGAGAATCTGCCGACTCCGCTGCGCATCTTCGCGGAATGGAACCCCGTGTCGGCGCTCGTGCAGGCCGCACGTGAGCTGTTCGGCAACGTGCCGCCCGGAACTCCGGTGCCCGACGCGTGGCCGGCGCAGAATCCGATCGCGACAGTACTCATCGGAATCGCTGTGCTGCTTCTCGTGTTCGTGCCGCTCTCGGTGCGTAAGTTCCAGTCGCTCAGCTCGCGGTGACGATCGCGGCGCTAGCCTCCAGGAGCGGTTGACCTCCGCGGGACGTCCACTGCCGCGGGACGTTCACGAAACAGAGGACATTCTCACGCGTCCTCTGTTTCGTGAACGCGCGGCGGCGAACCCGTTGAGCCGGGGAGAGCGGGTCGAGCGCGGCACAGCGGGTCGCGCCAGGCAGAGCGGGTTGAGCCAGACAGCGCGGGTCGAGCCAGGGCCGACGTAACACGGAGTCACCGACGCAGAACGGGTTTACGCTATTGGGATTGCCCGGCAGTGCACACAGCACGGCGGGCGGAGCGACAGCAGAGCCCTGCACCCGCCCATCCTGTTGCACGTATCTGATGCAGATTTGAGGAGGGGTAGTGGCTACGTTTTCGTTTGAGCTGTACCCTCCGCGCACGCCGAAGGCCGAGGCGGCGCTGCTGGAGTCGCTCGACCATCTGGTCGCCGCCGGTCCAGAGTTCATCTCGGTCACGTACGGAGCCGCAGGCTCCACGAAGGGCGCGAGCCTCGAGGTGCTGCAGCGCGTCATGAGCCGCACCCGCGCGATGGCGCACCTCACCTGCGTTGGGTCGTCGTACGCTGAGGCAACCCGTCTCATCCGCGAGTTTCTTGACTCAGGCGTGACCAGTTTCCTTGCCCTGCGCGGCGACCCCCCGGTTGGCACGCACGAGGGTGACGCGTTTCTTGGCGACCTCGGCAGTGCGGGCGAGCTCGTGCAACTCATCCACCGCGTGCAGGCCGAGCGGGTGCCGTTTGTCGAAGAGCCGGTGTGGGGTTTTCCCGGCGCGAAACGCATCGCGGATCGCACGAAAGTGACGATCGCCGTCGCCGCCTTCCCCAATGGGCACCCTCGATCTCGCAGCGTCGAGCAAGACCTCGACACCCTGCTGGCGAAGGAGGCGGCCGGAGCGAACCTCGCTATCACCCAGCTGTTCTTCTATGCCGACGACTACCTTCGGTTCGTCGAGCAGGCCCGCGCTGCCGGTGTAACGATGCGCATCCTGCCCGGCATCATGCCTGTGCTGTCGCCGGCGCGGTTGCACCGAATTGTCGAGTTGACCGACGAGCGACTTCCCACCGAGCTTGTGCGTAGGCTCGATGCGGCAGAAACGCCCGACGCTCAAGCGGCTGTCGGAATCGAACACGCGATCTCGCTTGGCGCCGCTGTGCTTGCTGGCCCAGAGTCCGGCCTCCATCTCTACACGTTTAATCAGCACGAACCGGTGCTCGCTGTACTCCGCGGCGTCGGCCTTCTAGAAAGCACAACTTCACCTAAGGACAGAGTATGAGCACCGCATCCAACAGCGCCGCATTCCCAACTGGCACCATTCTTGGGTACCCGCGCATCGGCCGTCGCCGACAGCTCAAGAAGGCCGTTGAGGCGTTCTGGGCCGGAAAGATTACAGCAGAGCAGCTGGAGGCGACCGCCGCTGAGCTGCGCGGGGTGACGCGCGAGCGCCTCGTGTCGCTCGGACTAGGCAAGACCGACAGCAGCATCCCTGAGGCGTTCAGTTTCTACGACCACATGCTCGACGCTGCCGTGACGTTTGGCGCAGTTCCCACTCGCTTCGAGCGTCTCGTTAGAGCCGATGGCACGATCGACCTCGCCGGGTACTTCACTATCGCGCGCGGCGAGGGCGCCGACGTGCCGGCCGAAATGACGAAGTGGTTCGACTCGAACTACCACTACCTCGTGCCAGAGATCGGACCGGACACCGCGTTTCACCTCGCGTCCGACCGTCTCGTGCGCGAGGTGGCCGAGGCGACGGCGAGCGGATTCCGCACCCGCCCGGTTATCGTCGGCCCGATCACCTTCCTGTTGCTTTCTAAGTCCGCCGCGGGCGCCTCGGCCGGCTTTGAGCCGCTCGACCGCCTCGACGACCTGCTGCCGGTGTACGCAGAACTGCTCGCAGCGCTCACGGCCGCCGGTGCGGAATGGGTGCAGCTCGACGAGCCTGCCCTCGTCTCGGAGTCGATCGAAACGCCACGGTCGACCGTGCTGCAGGCTACGGCGCATGCCTACGAACTGCTTGGCGCCGTTCCGGCCCGCCCCCAGCTTTTCGTCGCAGCCCCCTACGGCTCGCTCGACGATGCGCTGCCGATTCTCCTCGAGACCCCGGTCGAGGCAATCGGCGTGGACCTCGTTCGGGGCTCTCTCGCCGAGCCAATCGTGACCTC
>JANONY010000247.1:0-1820 GCA_031421055.1 Actinomycetes bacterium
ATGCCTACGCTGAGGCCGGTGTAGGCCAGGTGCTGCCAGAGGCGCTCGGCGATGCCGTTCGCGCCCGGCCAGTTGGCGGGGTCGAGAATGAACAGGATCGCATCCAACACGATGTTCACGCGCGCCTCCCGTTCCATGGCAGGAGCAGCCGGCCAATGGTCACGAGGATGATGTCGAAGACGAGCGCGACCAACAGGGTGAAGACCATTCCGATGACAATCTCGGTCGGGAAGTCGCGCAGATAGCCGTTCGTGAACAAGAATCCGAGGCCGCCCTGCCCGATGAGCGCGGCGACACTGAGCAGGCTCACCGTGCTGACCGATACGACCCGCAGGTTGGCGAGCAGCACAGGCCCAGCCAGGGGCAACTGCACAGTCCAGAATCGCGACTGTGTGGCGTAGCCAAGGGCGGTCGCGGACTGCAGCACGTCATCCGGAACGCTCGTGAAGGCGTCGGTCGCGCCGCGCAGCATCATGGCGATTGCGTACAGGCTCAACGCGACAACAACGTTGACCTCGTCGATCAGTCGCGTGCCGAGCACGAGCGGCAGTATGACAAACAGCGCGAGCGAGGGGATCGTAAAGACGATGTTGAATGTTGTGAGCAGCACCGAACGCGCGATCGCGAAGCGCGACGCGAGCCAGCCGAGGGGAATCGAGGCTGTGAAACCCACCACAATCGGGATGGCGCTCAACCTGGCATGATCCGCGGTGAGCCCAAGCACGAGGCCGAGGTTGTTCCACAACCAGTCCATCAGGTGTCGCCGGCTTGGTCGGTCTTATTCGACACGCTGCGTGACTTGGGTGAGGCGTCGCCAATTGCGAGCTTGCCCCCTGGCGCGGCGATGACGCCGACCGGATAGCCGCCTGCGTCGATCACGACGCGGTCGTCACCCCGGCCGAGGCGGGTACTGAGGGTAAGGCGACGCTTGCCGCGCTCGGCGCCGATGAACGATGCAACGAAGTCGTTTGCTGGAGCCGCGAGAATCTGCTCCGGAGTGCCGTGTTGCACGATGTGCGCTCCGCGCTCGAGGATGACAACGTGATCGCCCACGAGAAAGGCTTCGTCAATATCGTGCGTGACGAAGACGATGGTCTTCTTTAGCTCGCGCTGCAGCCGCAGGGTCTCTTGTTGCAAGTCGTCGCGCACGATGGGATCGACCGCGCCGAAAGGCTCGTCCATGAGCAGGATGTTCGGATCAGCGGCGAGCCCGCGAGCCACGCCGACGCGCTGCTGCTGGCCACCAGAGAGCTGGCCGGGGTACCGATTCGCAAGGGAGCGGTCGAGACTCACAACCTCCATGAGCGTGAGTGCGTGCGCGCGCGCGGCAGCCTTCGAGACTCCCATCAGTCGTGGCACGGTCGCGATGTTGTCGATGACTCGACGGTGCGGCAGCAGCCCAGAGTTCTGCATCACGTACCCGATGCTTCGGCGCAGCGTGACCGCGGGCCGATCGGCGATGTCTTCACCGTCGATGAGTACCGTTCCGCTGCTCGGCTCGATGACGCGGTTGATCATGCGCAACAGCGTGGTCTTTCCGCAGCCACTTGGGCCAACGAAGACCGTGATCTCATGTGCGGGGATGGTCAGCGAGAAGTCGTCGACGGCGACCGTGCCGTCAGGGAAGCGCTTCGTCACCGAGCGGAATTCGATCGACATTACCCCACCTCCTTCCTCGTCAACCCTGCAGCGCCTTGGCTCATTCCCGCTCACAGCTAACCCGCCGGTTTGTGAAGCACGCGAGACTACATCTGAGCCGAGGCTCCGGGTGCAGCACGAGGTGATAGTCGGCTGAGGCGGCGGTCGCTGCACAATTGACG
>JANONY010000248.1:0-8447 GCA_031421055.1 Actinomycetes bacterium
GCTGACACGGGTCAAGACTCTGGCCGAGCAGACCCGCATCGACAATGCGCGCTTCTTCGATTCGATCGACCAGGTTCCGACGCACTGCATCACCCAGGGGCTCGGAACGATTCTGCGCGCCCGCCACCTCGTGCTTCTGGCCTTTGGTGAGAGCAAGGCGGCGGCGATCGCTGCCGCGGTGGAGGGTCCAGTCAGCGCGAGTACGCCGGGTTCCGTTGTGCAGCTGCACCCTCGCGTGACGGTCATTGTCGATGAGGCAGCGAGCTCACGCCTTGCCAACGCCGACTACTACCGGCGGGCGTGGAACTTACGCTTCGACTGGGAGCTTTAGGCGTCGCTGCGCTCGTTTCAACATCGAGTGCACGACGATCGGATGGGCGAGCCGCACCGGAAAAAAGTACAGCCGGCCGCGCCATCCCTTCAATCGCACCGTGGTGGTTACGCGCACGATTCTGGTTTCTGCGTCGACCCCGACGCCGCAGCGAAAGTCGAGGTGCACGTCGTCGACGCTGAGGAGTGCTTCGTTGCCTTCGACCCGCTTGACCGCAAAGACGTCGCGATCGGCACGGGGGATGCCGATAAGCGGCACGACAAGCTGACGCAGGCCCATTGCCGCGCGGATCCAACCGGGCATTGAGTGCACCGAGAACAGCGCGCGCGCCCATTCTGCCGGGTCATCGGTCGCGCCCTGAGGCAGCACGCCAATCGACATGTCTGCGTAGTCTGGCGCCGGGATGTCGACGAAGGCGAGCGACCAGTATGCGGGTTGAGGCATCGGATTCCTTCCATACGGTACCGTATGTGTCAACTCTATACGGTACCGTATGGAAATGGCAACACCGGAGGCAAAGGGTGCAGCGCAGTGGGTTGATGCGGCGTACGGGCAGTTTGCCGCGGCTGGGCTATCGTCGGTGCGGGTTGAGGCGCTGGCTCGCCAACTCGGCACGACAAAGGGATCGTTCTACTGGCACTTCACTGATCGAGCGGCGCTCATTGATGCTGTGATGGTGCGGTGGGAAGAGCTCGAGACGGCGCAGGCGATCGAAATCGCTGAGGCGGCCGGTAGCCCAGAAGAGCGACTTCGTTCGCTCTTTCACGCAGTGGCTGCTCGATCATCGATGCGACAGGGGGAGGTCACGCTCTACGTCGACGCTGACTCCGAGGGAGTTGGCGCGGCCGTTGCGCGTGTGTCGCAACGACGCGTCGACTACATCACTACGATCCTTCTCGACATGGGGTTCGACCGCCCAGAGGCCGCACGCCGCGCGACGATCACTCTCGCAACAGTGCTCGGTCTGTTGCAGTTGCGCGCCGCGACGGGTGACGAGTTCGCCGCGCTCGATGACACCGCGCTGATGCGCACGGCGTTCGACATGGCAATCACTCGCTAAAGTGCGGTTCCGCCGCCCCACACGCCGGTGACGGCCCAGAGGTGGTCAAGCATCACCGCGTCGGCCGCGTAACCGGGGGCTAGCAACCCGAGCCGTCTCTCGAGACCGAGCGCCTTCGCCGGGGCAAGCGTGACCGCTTCGACCGCCTCGCGCGGGCTGAGCCCGACCGTGTCGATTGCGATACGCAGCGCGCGGTCCATGGTCAGGGTCGAGCTTGCGATCGTGTTTGTACCGCGCAGCACCGCCTGCCCGTCCTTGACCGTGACGGCAAGAGAGCCGAGTTGGTAGTCGCCGTCGGCCGAACCGGCGGCAGCCATCGCGTCGGTGACGATCGCGACCCGCCCAGGAGCTGCCGCGAAGGCGAGCCGCACCACGTCGGGGTGCACGTGCACCGCGTCGACGATGAGTTCGAGAATGATGCTCTCATTTTCGAAGGCGGCGACCACCGGGCCGGGCGCACGGTGGTGAATGCCCGGCATGGCGTTGAAGGCGTGCGTCAGCATGCGGGCTCCACTGGCAAACGCGAGCGCGCTTTGTTCTGCCGTCGCGTTGGTGTGACCGACAGCGACGACGACGCCGGCCTCGACCAGTATCTCGATCGTCTCCATCGCGTTCGGCAGGTCTGGGGCGACAGTCATGTGACGGATGCAGCCACGCGCCGCCTTGAGCAGTTCAGCAACCACGGCTGGTTGCGGATCTTGAAGGTAGGCGGGGTTGTGTGCACCGCGGTGTTCCGACTCGAGAAAGGGGCCCTCAAGGTGCGCGCCGAGCAGGAGCGGGTCGGCATCGCAGAGGTCAGCGATCGTCGCCAGGTTGCGCGTGAGTACAGGCACCGGATTGGCGACAAGGCTGATCACCGAGCGCGTGGTGCCGTGCGCGCGATGCGTTGCGAGCGCGGCCCCAATGGCATCGGGGCCGTCTTCGAACGAGTTGCCACCGCCGCCGTGGCAGTGCAGGTCGATGAACCCAGGCACGAGCCACTCGCCCGCGACGTCGACGCGTGAGTCGGCCGCGGTGACAAGCGCGGCGGGGGCCGCGCCGTGTCCGGTGGCGGTGATCGTGTCGCCGTCGACGAGCATCCAGAAATCATCGACCTCGCCGGAGGCATCGAGTTTTCGTGCGTGTTCGAACAGGATCGTCATTTGAAGATGATGGTTCTCGCGCCGTCGAGCAGCACGCGTGATTCCGCGAACCATTTGACCGCCTGGGTGAGTGTGCGACTCTCTTCGTCTTGCCCAATTGCAACCAGCTCGGCCGGCGTGCGCGAGTGGTCGACCCGCACAATGTTCTGCTCGATGATCGGACCCTCGTCGAGGTCACTCGTGACAAAGTGCGCCGTAGCGCCGATGATCTTGACCCCGCGCGCGTGCGCCTGCTTGTACGGGTTTGCGCCCTTGAAGCCGGGCAGAAACGAGTGATGGATGTTGATGATCCGGCCACTTAAGGCACCGCACAGCTCCGGAGACAGAATCTGCATGTACCGCGCAAGCACCACGAGCTCGATGTCGTGCTGCTCGACCACCTCGAGCACACGGTCTTCGAAGGCGAGCTTCTGGCCTGGGGTCGTCACGGGGTGGTGCTCGAAGGGCACATCGTAGAACTCACTGATGCCGGCGAGGTCGGCGTGGTTGCTCATGACCAGCGGAATGTCGACCGTCAGTTGACCGGCGCGCTGACGGTAGAGCAGATCGTTGAAGCAATGACCGGCCTTCGAGACCAATACGAGGGTGCGCAGGGGGCGGTCGACGACGTCGAGGTGCCAGGTCATGCCGTAGTGCTCAGTGACGGGGGCGAGTGCCGCCTCGAAGCCTTCGCGGGCGATTGTCGACTCGACCTGGAGGCGCATGAAAAAGGTGCCGGTGTCGTCGCTGGAGAACTGCTGCGACTCGGTGATGTTGCCCTTCGCTTCGACGATGGCGCCGCTGATGGCGTGCACAATTCCCGGCCGGTCTTCGCAGACGAGGGTGAGGATCCAGTGCGTCGAGTTCACACGCATAAGGGTATTGCCTTGACGTGCGGGGCGAGGCGCGAGGCGCGAGTACGCTTGAAGGGATGTCTCAGCAGCCCCGTTTTCCGCTCTTCCGCCTGCTGGTGCTCACCGGCGCGATCTTCGTCTCCGTCTCGAGCGAGTTTCTGCCGACCGGCCTTCTGCCCGACATGGCCGGCGATCTTCAGGTGAGCGAGTCGCGCGTCGGACTGCTCGTGACGATCTTCGCTTTCACCGTTGTGGTCTCCACGGCGCCGCTGACAGTTGTCACTCGCCGCTTCTCTCGCAAGTGGCTCATGGTCGGTCTGCTCGGCGCGTTTGCCTTCGCCAACGTGCTTGCCGCCGCCGCTCCCACCTACGAGTTTCTTGTCTTCGCCCGAATACTCGGCGGGCTCGCGCACGGGTTGTTCTGGGCAGTAACCGGACCGTACGCCTCGAGGCTCGTCCCGCGCAAACAACTCGTGCGCGCCCTGAGTGTGACAAACGCTGGCGGCACGGCGGCCTTCATCATCGGAGTACCCCTCGGTGCGGCGCTCGGGCACGCGCTCGGCTGGCGAGTCGCCTTTGTTGCGATGGCCGTCGTCGTGCTGATCTTCATGACGCTCGTCATTGTCTTCTTGCCGCCGGTCAAACACCGTCACACCTTGACGACGGGCGAGATCTCGCTGCCGTATCACAAAGACCGCACGATTCCTGCGGTGATCGCGGCGTGCATCCTCACGGTGCTCATCATTCTTGGGCACAACATCTTCAGTACCTATATCGCTCCGTGGGTGATCGCGGTGCCAGGCTTCTCGCCGGATGCCGTCGCTGGCTTGCTCTTTATCTACGGGGCGGCGGGCGCGGTCGGCTTGCTTCTCGCCGGTATTTTCGGCGATAAGTACCCGCGCGGGGCCTTCTCGGTGATGCTCGGCGCCCTCATCATGCTCATGGTGTTGATCGGGTTCTTCGGCGGGCACCAGTGGGTTGTGATCGCCTCCCTCGTTGCGTGGGGCGTCGCATTTGGCGGACTCCCTTCGCTGCTGCACGGCCGGGCGCTCGGCGTCGCGTCGCCGCGCGTGCGCGATCTGGCCGCCGCGGCGCTGACCACCTCGTTCAACCTCGCGATCGGTGGTGGCGCCCTGATTGGCGGGCTGTTGCTCGATTCCTTCGGGATCGCGATTCTGCCGTTGGTCAATGCGGTGCTGCTCGTGGCCGCGCTCGCGTTCGCGATTGTGACTGATGTGCGCCACCCGCAGCGCCATCTTGTTCAAGACGCAGCGGCGATCCAAGACACCTCGGGCGTTCGGTAGTACCGCACACCCGCCGCGTCGAGGTGCGTGCCGAACGCGGCGAGTCTCGGTTCGAACTCTGACCAGCTGCCGCCAGCGGGTGACCACGCGATCTCGGCGATGGCGGCAATGCGTGGGAATGCCATGAACTCGATGTCGTCTATTGCCGTGAGTGTCTCTGTCCAGATCGGCGCTTCGATGCCGAGTAGTTGCTGCTCGCCGATACCGTCGATGAGGGCGGCCGGATCCCACTCGTACGCCTCGCGCACGCTGGTTGGGCCGTTGGCCCAGACAAGTCCGAACTCGCTCGTCCGTGCTTCCTGCGCGTCGGGGGGATACCGCATGTCGAGATAGGCGACGTCGCCTGGCGACATGATCACACGGCCACCTTGCTCGACGAACGCGAGTGTGTGCTCGCCGTGCTCCTCCTGCGGGGTGGTGAAGTTCCAATACTGGCCGATCGTTCCGGCCGGCAGCTGCGTGCTTCGGCCCATCTCGTGCCAGCCGATGATCGTCTTGCCGTGCGCCGCAGCGAGGGAGGTGGCGCGCGCCACAAACGCCAAGTAATCGGATTCGGTGGTGGCGAGCGACTCATCCCCGCCGAGGTGGATGTATGGCCCCGGGGTCAGCTCGACCACCTCACGAATGACGTCGTCGAGAAACTCGTAGGTGCGCTCGCTGTTGATGCAGAGCGAGCTGAAGCCGACCTCGATTCCCTCGTACGGCGCAGGCGCGACCCCGTCGCAGTTGAGTTCTGGGTAGGCGCTGAGGGCCGCGTTGGTGTGACCAGGCACGTCGATCTCTGGCACGATCGTGATGTATTTCGAGGCGGCATAGGCGACAATTTCGCGGTAGTCGGCTTTGGTATAGAAGCCACCCCCGCCACCGTTCACCTGCGTGCTCGCACCGATCTCGGTCAGCGCCGGCCACGAGTCGATCTGCAACCGCCAGCCTTGATCGTCGGTGAGGTGCAGGTGAAGGTAGTTGAGTTTGAGCATCGCGATGTCGTCGATGTACCGTTTGACGTCTGGCACCGCAAAGAAGTGGCGGGCGACGTCGAGCATGGCTCCGCGGTACTCGAAACGCGGAAAGTCGTCGATGCGGGTCACGTGCGCCACGCCGTCGATCGTTAGCTGTTTGAACGATTGGATGCCGGCGAAGAGGCCAGGTTCATCCGCCGCCTCGATGGTGACGCCGTCGGTGGTCACCTCGAGCGAGTACCCGCCCGGCTTCTGGTTGCCGCCGAGCGCGAGCACGACGTTCGCGCTATCCGACGTAGGCAACCCGGTCAGCTCGGCGAGCGGTCCGGCCGCGGTTGCGCCGCTCAGGTCGAGGGTGCCGCTCCCGTCGATCTGCGAGACCGGGCGGGGGATGACGGTCGCGGTTTTCATGGTGGTTCCAATCGGGGTCGGTGCGCAGCCGCCGAGCAGCAGCGTGATCACGATGAGGATCGTGAAGCGCGGCATCGGGGCTCCAAGTTTGTCAGGAGTCCTAACTAACTCCGGGTCAATTCTCGCAGTTCCTGGAGGTCCAGCGCTACACCCGCGATCGGCGGCGTCGTGCCGAGCCGATCTCACGCTAGAATTCAGCCATCGCAACTGGCGTTGGATGGGTAACCATCAGGGAGCGAACGTCGCACATTCGGCCGTACGCCTGGGCCGAACGGATACCCTTAACCACATCCGTTCGAGCAACAGGAGCACCGTGTGAATCAGTTCAACGCCCCCCTCAGTGAGGTCGACCCAGAGATTGCCGCGGTACTCGAGCAGGAGCTCGGCCGCCAGCGCAACACGCTTGAGATGATCGCCAGCGAGAACTTCGTGCCGCGCGCGGTGCTCGAAGCCCAAGGCTCTGTGCTCACCAATAAGTACGCCGAGGGGTACCCCGGTCGCCGCTACTACGGCGGCTGCGAGTTCGTCGACGTGGCTGAGTCGCTCGCGATCTCGCGCGCCAAGAGTCTGTTCGGTGCGGCCTACGCGAACGTGCAACCGCACTCGGGTGCTTCTGCCAATGCCGCGGTACTCGCCGCGATCGCGCAGCCGGGCGACCGTATTCTCGGCCTCGAGCTGGCCCACGGCGGCCACCTCACCCACGGCATGAAGCTCAACTTCAGTGGAAAGCTCTACGAGGCGCACGCCTATGGCGTCGACCCCTCGACATACCTGATCGATATGGATGTGGTGCGCGAGAAGGCGCTAGAGATCAAGCCCAAGGTACTCATCGCCGGCTGGTCTGCCTACCCGCGTCAATTGGACTTCGCCGCGTTCCGTGCCATTGCCGACGAGGTTGGCGCGGTGCTGTGGGTTGATATGGCGCACTTCGCCGGGCTCGTCGCCGCGGGCCTGCACCCGTCACCGGTGCCGCACGCGCACGTCACCTCGTCGACCGTGCACAAGACCATCGGTGGACCGCGCTCTGGCTTCATCCTCACCAACGACCTTGAGCTGCAGAAGAAAATCAACTCGAATGTGTTTCCGGGCCAGCAGGGCGGACCGCTCATGCACGTCATCGCCGCGAAGGCCACGGCGTTCAAGCTCGCCGCAGAGCCAGAGTTCAAGGAGCGCCAGGAGCGCACGGTGCGCGGCGCCCAGATTCTTGCCGCGCGCCTCACTGAGCCAGACGCTAAGGAAGCCGGCATCGATGCACTCACCGGCGGCACCGACGTGCACCTCGTGCTCGTTGACCTGCGCGCGTCGGCCATTCACGGGCAGGAGGCGGAAGACATTTTGCACTCCATCGGCATCACCGTCAACCGCAACGCTGTTCCGTTCGATCCCCGCCCGCCGATGACGCCATCCGGTGTTCGCATCGGAACCCCGGCGCTCGCGACGCGCGGTTTCGGCGACGCAGAGTTCACCGAGGTCGCTGACATCATCGCGACGGCGCTCAAGCCCTCGCCCGACACCGACGCGCTCACCGCTCGTGCCAAGAAGCTCGCCGACGCTTTCCCGCTCTATGCGGGGCTCACCAGCCCGGGTTCCTGGGCCTAGGCATCGTGAGTTGCCCACTTTTGCGGGTCGAGCAGCGGCCGCACCCACAAAAGTGGGCAACTGGAGGAAGAGAATGACCGCAATCCGCCTCGATGGCGTCGCCACGGCATCCGCCATCAAGGGGGAGCTCGCTTCGCGCATCGCCGCCCTGCGCGCGCGCGGCATCACGCCCGGCCTCGGCACCCTGCTCGTTGGCGCCGACCCAGGCTCGCTCAGCTACGTCGGCGGCAAGCACCGCGACTCGGCCGAGGTCGGCATCGAGTCGATCCGCGTGGATCTGCCAGCCACGGCCACGGAGGCCGAGGTGCATGCAGCGATTGCGAGTCTCAACGCCGACCCCGCGGTCACCGGCTACCTGGTGCAGCTTCCGTTGCCGAAGGGGATGGATGAGCACGCAGCGATCAGCGCAGTCCTACCAAGCAAAGATGTCGACGGCCTCCACCCCGCCAACCTCGGAGAGCTCGTGCTCGGCGTGGACGGCGAACTCAGCACTCCGCTGCCGTGCACGCCAGCCGGAGTGATCGAGTTGCTGCGCAGATACGACGTTCCGATCGCCGGTCACCACGTGGTCGTCATCGGGCGGGGTCTCACTGTTGGCCGGTCGCTCGGCCTCATGCTGACGCGCAAGGGAGTTGATGCAACGGTGACGCTCACCCACTCGCGTACGACGAACCTTCCGGCCGAAGTGCGGCGAGCCGACATTGTCATTGCGGCGGTTGGGGTGCCACACCTCGTCAAGGCCGATTGGATCAAGCCGGGCGCTGCGGTGCTCGACGTTGGTGTCACCCGCGTCGGCATGACCGAGAGC
>JANONY010000249.1:0-2665 GCA_031421055.1 Actinomycetes bacterium
GTCAGTGACCTCCTCGGCAACGTCGCCACAGGCCTCGAACCCGTAGAACAGGAACAGTCCAGCGAGCGCGGCGCCCAAGAATGCAGTCGCGTAGCTGCCGCTGCCCTCTACTCCCATCGAGTCGAAGAAGACACTGAACTCTTGTTTGCGCTGGAAGATGAGCAGGTAAAGGCCGACACCGATGACTCCAACCAGTTCGGCGGCGAGACCGATCTGAGCTACCCGAGCCATGGTTTTCGTGCCAGCCAGGTTGAACCCGAAGGCGACGAGCAGGAGCACGGCAGCGAGAATGAGGGTGGATTCTTTGTTGACCACGACTCCGAGAAGGCTCGCGAGAAATCCGGTGCCGTATTGTGCGACCGCAGTAATGGTGACGAGCATTGCCCATAGGTAGATCCACGCCGCCATCCAGGCGTAGCGTTTGCCCCACAGTCGTCGGGTCCACGGGTAAATGCCGCCGGCGATCGGATACTGCGAAACGACTTCGCCGAAGACGAACGACACGAGCAGTTGACCCACCCCAACGATGACGATCCAGAAAATCGAGGGTGGTCCGCCCACTTGTAGCGCTATCGCAAATAGCGAGTACACGCCGACGAGGGGTGAGAGATAGGTGAAGCCGAGCGCGAAGTTGGCCCAGAGCGACATAGATCGGGTGAACGCGCCTTCGTAACCGAGAACTTTCAGGTGCTCTTGATCAGAAAGCGCTTCATTTTTTGTACCCATTTGTGACCTTTCCGGATGAGTTGCGGAGAGTCAAGAGACCGCTCGCCCGGCCTGCGACACCTCGTTGTGTGCGCCCACCCTACTGCCGGGACTGTGTCCACGGGCAGAAAATCGACCCGCACCCCGATATCAGCCACGGTCGCAGCGGAGTTTCTCCACGACATCGAGCAGCTAGCGCGGCTCTAACCGGCGGGGTCGGTGGCGCCGGAACCCGGGTCTCGCCCCGACTCCAGTGGCAGCGTCGACGCGCGGAAGATCACCGTCGAGAACAGCTCAACCTGAACCGCCGCCCCCGGCTCGCCGGATGCCGCGGCCAACGCCGCACTCGCCAGTGCTTCGATCGGTTGCCGCACCGAGGTGAGCTGCATGGCTTCGGCGATAAGGGTGTCGTCAAAGCCCGACACCGCCACGTTCACCCTCTGCGGCGATGAGCGCAGCCCCTGCACAACTCCGACCGCGATCATGTCGTTCGCGCAAATGATGGCGTCTGTCTCTGGCCAGTCGCGCATGATCTGCCGAACCGCTTCAGCACCGGATGCCGCAGACGTCGTTCCTTGCAGCACCCGCAGCGACTGCTCTGGCAGTGCGCTCGACATGAGCGCGGTAAACGCCCGCTCTCGCTCGAACGACGTGGCAATCGTCGACGCTTGCCCGACGAAAGCGAAGTGGTTGCGGCCGCCCGCGCGAAGCCGATTCACTAGTTCGTCGATCGGCTTGGACTGATTCACTCGCACCCACGGCAGAGTCGTGTCGATCACACGGTCGATCTGGATGGTCGGCACCAGTCGAGCGGTCTCGGCAAGCGCCTGGAGACTCTCGGTCGCGTGCGCGGGGGAGATCAGCACCGCATCCACTCGGCGGTCGAGAAGAGTGCGAAGTGCTGCGCGCTCCACGACGGGATCATTGTCGGCGTCGACGATGAGCACGCTGAGCCCATGCGTGCGAGCCGCGTGCTCGATCGCTTTCACCAGCGCAGGAAAGAACGGGTTGGTGATGTCGGGAATAACTAGGCCGAGGGTGTTCGTGCGCTGCGTGCGCAACGAGCGACCGATCGAATCCGCTCGGTACCCCAGCCGATCGGCCGATTCGCGCACGCGCTCCGCGATGTCGGGGGTAACCGCCCTCGCCCCGGTCAGGGTCCGAGAGACGGTGGAGATAGACAGGCCAGCGTCGGCCGCGACTTCACGAATGGTGATGCGGCGAGGAACGTTGTAGCTCACGCGCCAGATCACCCCCATTTTACTGACCAGTTCCGGTGCTATATTACTAGTCGGAAAACGTTTGCCAACCACGAGGAGCCATCATGCCCGCTGAAACACGATCCCTAGCCGGAACGGTCGTCGCTATCACCGGAGCGAGCGCAGGAATCGGGCGCGCGACCGCCCGCTTGCTCGTCGAGGCCGGCGCCAAGGTCGCGATCACCGCGCGCCGCGAAGAGCGACTCATCGAACTCGAGGCCGAACTCGGAAGCGACTCGCTCGTCTGGGTTGCCGGCGACATCGCCGACGCGACAACCAACACGCGCCTGGTTGAGGCTGCGCTCGAGAAGTTCGGGCGCCTCGACTCGCTCGTCGCCTGCGCCGGCATTGGCATCTACGGCGGAATCGTCGACGGCACCGACGAAGAAATGCAGACCATGATCGACACGAACTTCACCGGAACGGTGTGGGGAGTTCGCAGCGTCGTGCCAACCTTCCTCAAGGCGGGCGGCGGCGACATCGTGATCGTTACCTCCGTCGCGGGAATCCGCGGCGGCGCAGACGAAGCCGTGTATGCCGGAACGAAGGCGGCGCAGCTAATCTTCGCGGGGGCTGTCGACCGCGAGCTGCGCGAGTCGGGCATTCGGGTTACGTCTCTGTGCCCAGCCGCGGTGAGCACAGAGTTTGCCATCGGCAAGGGGCGCACCGAGGGTGACGCGTGGCTTGACGAGGTGCTGACC
>JANONY010000250.1:0-4900 GCA_031421055.1 Actinomycetes bacterium
AGCAACCCCGCACTCGCGGGTTGCCGCGAGTGCGCCAGCAGACAGACGTCAGGTTCGCCAATTGCTCCTCCCAGATCGGCACGAACCAGCATTTGACGAACCTCAGAGGCAGGGTCGGGGGCTCAACCTAGGCTTGCAGCATGGCCCGAGTCACGAGTACCTTCCGCTGCGGCGAGTGCGGCTGGTCCACGTCGAAGTGGGTTGGGCAGTGCGGCGAGTGCCAGCAGTGGAACACCCTCAGCGACGTGAGCGGCGGAGCGGCGACCCGCACGGTTGCTGCAGCGCGAGTCGGCGAAGGGCGAGCCGCGCAACCGATCACCGAGGTCGGGGCGGAGGCCGCTGCACACTGGCCCAGCGGCATTGCAGAGTTTGACCGCGTGCTTGGCGGTGGCATCGTGCCTGGGGCAGCGATCCTGCTGAGCGGTGAGCCGGGGGTTGGCAAGTCGACGCTGCTGCTCGAGGTCGCGAGCAGGGCTGCCGCGACCGGCCAGCGGGTGCTCTACGTCAGCGCAGAAGAGTCGGTGAGCCAGGTGCGGCTTCGCGCAGAGCGCACCGGAGGCCTCCAGCCGAGCCTCTACCTCGCGGCCGAAACCGACCTCGCCACGATCCTCGGGCAGATCGATGCGGTCGAGCCGCAACTGGTCATCGTCGACTCTGTGCAGACGGTCGCCTCCTCTCTGTCGGACGGTTTGGCCGGCGGCCCGTCTCAGGTGCGTGAGGTGGCATCCACCCTCATTCGCGTTTCGAAAGATCGCAACCTGCCCGTGCTGCTCGTCGGCCACGTCACGAAAGACGGCACCATCGCCGGCCCGCGCCTGCTCGAGCACCTCGTCGACGTCGTGCTGCACTTCGAGGGCGATCGGCAGACGGCGCTGCGCTTCGTGCGCTCGATGAAGAACCGCTTCGGACCGACGGATGAGGTTGGCTGTTTCGAGATGACCGGCGACGGCATCGCCGAGGTGAGTGACCCGAGCGGGCTGTTCCTCTCGAACGCCCGCCGGCCGACGAGCGGCACCGCGATCACCATCACGATCGAGGGGCGGCGTGCGCTTCCGGTTGAGGTGCAGGCACTCGTAGTCAAGACGCAGGCGCCAATGCCGAGACGTGTGGTGAACGGGGTTGACGGGTCGCGGGTCGCCATGCTGCTCGCGGTGCTGGAGCGACGAGGGGGAATCACCCTCTCTGATCACGACGTGTACGTGTCGACTGTTGGCGGCATCCGACTGACTGAGCCAGGGGCGGATCTCGCCATCGCTCTCGCGATCGCGAGCGCCTACAAAGACAAAGCGTTTCCGACCACTCAGGCCGTGATTGGCGAGATCAGTCTTGCGGGCGAGATTCGCTCGGCCGCGAACGGCAAGCAGCGGGTCACCGAGGCGAAGCGACTCGGCTTTTCGACCGTGATCGACTCGGAGGCGCTGCACCTGCGCGAGGCGATGCGGCTCGCGTTCGCCAGCTCGATTGCAGAAAAGGTCAACGTACCTGACTTCTGAATAGTCGGACCGAATGGAGAGCAACGACCTCACCGTTGTTCTCAGCATGCTGAGTGTGGTGCCGTCGGGCGTTTTTGGCGTGCGAACGACCAGGCTCGCCCACTAAATCGATCCGAAGCGGCGCTCCACCGCCGGGTTCGACCTTCAGCCGATCGAGCTCGATTGCGCTGTGACCGCCGACGGCCCCAAGCCCGCCTAAAGCGGCGGAAGCTCGAGGTCGACGGGTTCCACCGGGAGGCCGGGTGGAACATCCGCGATGCTCGGCGCGTCGGGCACGCTTGGGGTGCCGGTGACGCTCGGAGCATCCGGAATAGTGAGGTCGGGGTCTGGCACGCTTGGCGCCTCTACGCGGCGGTGCGGCTCGCGCCGCGCGACGAGACCGAATCGACGATGGCGCCGCTGACGCCGTGAAGAGTCGGAGCCTTCTCTGCGACGAAACGGTTCGCCCGGCGCCAACGCTCACGCATTTTGGGGCGATCCATTGCTCGCTTTGCCGACTGCGTCAACTCGGTGACCCTCTTGCGTCCAACGGTCGCACCGAACACCGCGCCAGCCGCGAACCCTGCTAACAAAGCCATTTTGCTCATGCTGTCCTCCTTCGTAGGTGTGCTTCCATCCCACCCCTCTGGACGACAAACCGCCAGAAAACTTGGGCTACTCCCAGCAACCCCGGAGGCCGCGCTATGCCATGCTCGAGTCATGACACCTCGCGCAGTGCCGATTGCCGCCGTTGCCGCCCCGCCGCTCGTGCTTGCGGGGGTCGGGCTGACGCATCCAGCGATGTTGACTGTCGACACCGCCCAGTGGTGGACGACCATGCACCTCGCTCTGTTGCTGCTGTTTCCACTGATTGGCGTCGCCGTCTGGGTTCTGCTGCGCCATGAAACAAACTGGCTCGGATGGGTCGGCCGGGTTGCCGCCGCTGCTTACGCCGTGCTCTACAACGGCCTCGATGCCGTCGCCGGAATCGCGACAGGCACCATCGTGCTCGCAGGCGCCGAGCCGAACGGTGAATTCGTGAACGCACTGTTTGCCGCGAGCACGCCGCTCGGCTTGACGGGCCTCGCGGCCCTTGCGGTCGCGCTGGCCGTGGTGCTGATCTCACGCCTCCGCCGCGGTGCGAGTCTGCTGCTCGTCGTGAGTTCGGCGGCGGTGTTCGGGGCTAGTCTCTACCTGTTCGCCACCGGCCACATCTACTGGCCGCGCGGCCTGTTGGCCATGGTCGGCCTTGCGATCGGCTTCGTCGTGGTTGAGCTAGCGTTGCGATCGCGCGAGCCAAAAGAAGTGGCTAGCTGAAGTACAAAGCGCCGAGCGCAAGAACCGTGCCGAGGAGCGTCGCTATGGCTGCCCACTGCGTGGCCAAGCCAGAGTGTGACTCTTTTGCGAGAGCGCTGGTGCGTGCGTTCAGGTAAGGCAGAACGGTCAAAAGGGCCCAGTAGGCGGTTGCCGGACGCTTCACACCGGCCACCCACAGTGTGCGCTCGTCGACGGCCGCGAGGGCAACGCCAGCGATGTAGAACAGTGCGCCGAGCCCGGCGAATTCAACCGGGTTGTAGGCGAGGCCCTGGACAGGGCCGATGAAAAGCGCCCCATAGAATGCCGGAAGTGCGACGAGTACTGCCGCAGCTGGCGAGGTGTGGCTCACCTTTTCTACGAGGTGCGAGGCGGTGCCGGTTGGGCGGTGCCACCTGAGAGTGCCATGCGATCCGAGAGTGTGTGCGTGTGCCATGAGGTTCTCCGATGAAGTGGTTTACACGTCGCCGGGGGTCGTCGTTGAGCCAACCATAGACCGTTGATGCGGGGTACACCACGGGGGTAGACGCCCTATTCGGCCGTTTGGGCCAACCAGGCATTCATTTCGTTCGCAAACCGAACATCGACGGGTCGGTAGACCCCGTTCAGCTCCCGAACGGGGGCCACCAATCGCACGCTAGACACGAGCCAGATGTCGTCGGCGAGCACCAACTGGTCGGGCGTGAGAAGCTCAAAACCTGTGCTGAACCCTTTGGCTTCGGCAAAGCGAAACAGGTTTGCCTGCGTGGTTCCGTCGAGAATGCCGAGCCCGGTGCCTGGCGTCAGCACGCGGTCGCCGCGGCGAAACACGACGGTCGACGTCGGACCCTCGAGCACGAAACCGTCGCTCGAGACGAAGATCACGTCGTCGGCGTTGCGCCGTGCCGCCTCACGAAACACCGAGCGATTCACGGCGTAGCTGAGCGTCTTCGCTCCCTGCAGCAGCCACGGCGATGTTTGCTCTACGTCGTGGCGATACCCCCGGTCGAGAGTCACGACGCGCACGCCCTCAGTGCGAGCGGATGTGAAGTCAGCCGACCACGCCCCATACGCCCAGCCGGTCGGCCTCCCATCGCCCTCAATGCCGCGGGTATACACGGTCTTCACCCATGACTCGTGCGTCGGTGAGAGTTGCGCGACGACCGCAAGCACCGCGGCGCGCCACGCCTCGAGGTCGGGGACGGGCAACTCGAGCTTCGCCGCCGACGCGGCGAAACGGCGCAGGTGGTGCTCGAACGCCTGCGGAACTCCGTTGCCAACACTGATCGTCTCGAATATGCCATCGCCACGGCTGACTCCGAGATCGAGCGCGCTCACCTGCGGGATCGCGGGGTCGGCGAAGGTGAACGCTGGGGCGCCTTCGACGCGCGGCGGGGCATCCGCTGAGGGCTGGTTGAGCATGGCGAGCACTTGGTGCTGCATCGTGAGCCCGTTTCTAGTAGAGCAAGAACTGCTTGCTGTCGGCTGACTCGAGGTCGCCGAGCTTGACCGTCAAGTGGTAGCTCGCCCCGCCCGCGGCAACGGCCGGCCGCGCGGCGTCGCACGTAGTGGTGGTCGAGCGCGTGCGATCCCATGGAAAAGGGTTTGTCGATTGAGGAACAGCCGGCTGCAGGGTCGTCTCGGTCGGTGCTTCATCCGCCTGGCAGTCACGCGAGCTCCAGTACTGCTCTGTTCCGCTCAGAATCAGGTACTCTTGCGCGTCCGTGCCCGCGTTGATGGTGCACGCTGTCGAACCGGTGTTGGTGATGCTCATCGAAATGAGGGGCGCTTCGCCGACGTTGTAGCCGTTCTTGTCGGTAATGGCCGTGAGCTGGATGTCGGCCGGGTCGCACGCCTTGGCTCCTTCGGCGACGCTCGTCGCCGTCGGGCTCGGCGACTTTGTCGTCGCGGCCGGTGTTCCTGATCCAGGGCGCATGATGATCAGCGCAATGATGACGACTATCGCGACGAGGCCGAGCAGCACCAAAGCCCGGCGCTTCCAGTAGACGCTCGGAGGCTGCGGGCCGACGGGGTTGCGGATCGTCGACATGCCTTCAGGCTAAGCCTCTAGTTGGCGTTCAGCTGCTTCAGCATTCGCGTGTTTCCCAATGTGTTGGGTTTTACGCGCGCCAGAT
>JANONY010000251.1:0-6305 GCA_031421055.1 Actinomycetes bacterium
CACCGACCGTGCCGCAGCAACTCGGGGCACCGCCCATACTCGCGTCTGGACTCATCAGCCCGCTTGAAATTCTCACCAACCCGCTCGTCGTCGCAACCGCCGGCTCGGTCGGTCTTGCGCTCGTGCTGCTCGTGTTTGTGCCTGCGGAGTTCTTCGGCGAGGCGCTCGCTGGGCACTACCGCACGCTCGCGGGTGCCGTCGGGCGTCGACGCAGGCTTGGCGAGTTTTTCTCTCGCATCGGAGCGTGGATCGCGACCCACCGGGTACTGACCAGTGTCGCGCTCGTGCTCGCTACCAGCGCCGTCTTCTCGTTCGTCGACCCAAACTTCGGAGCCGACCTGACGTCGATGCGATTGATCATGTCGTGCGCGATCGCGATTCTGCTCGTCAACTTTGCTAGCGCTGGCATCACCGAAATCGTGGCTGGGCGCTTCTGGCACATAGCAACCCGACTCACCGTCATGCCGTGGGGACTGCTTGCGGCAATCCTCGGCGTCATCTCGTCACGCGTGCTGAACTTTGCCCCGGGCTTTCTGCTCGGCTCGATCATCGGCGTCAGCATCGTCGGTGAAGTGACTAAGCGGCTCGAGGCGCGAGTCGTGGTGCTCTGGAGCACGGTGGTGTGGTCGATCGCGGTTGGAGCGTGGTTGCTCGGAGGGCTGGTTCCTGTGCTGCCGAGCGATCATCCGATGGCCTTCTTTGCAGCTTTGGCCGGCGACGCGCTGGCTGCGACGACGGCCGCCGGGCTCACAGCGCTCGTTGTGGCTCTGCTGCCGATCGCACTGTTCGACGGTGGAGAGCTGTTCGCATACTCGAAGGTGCAGTGGGCGATCGCCTTCGGCATCGCGATCGCGAGTTTCAGCCTCGTCATCGTGCCGAGCGCGGGCAACTGGCTTGAGCTCGGCGAGGGGCTGCGCAACTGGTTGATCTTGACGGTGAGCTTCAGCGTGCTGGCGATCATTGTCTATCTCTTGGCCAGACGGAGTACGCACGGCCGTCGATCGAGGCTCATGGGCGGGCACGTTTCGTAACCGGGCGTAGCACGGCAGTTGCTCGGATACTCTGGCTCAATGGCTGATAGCGGCAATTCTTCTGACAGAAACTGGGGCTTTCGCACCCGGGCAATCCACGCGGGCAACATTCCCGACGCCGTGACCGGATCCCGCGCCCTTCCGATTTACCAGACGAGCGCCTTCGTCTTCGATGACACGGCGGATGCGGCGGCCCGGTTTGCCCTGCAGAAGTACGGAAACATTTACTCCCGCCTCGGCAACCCGACCGTCGCCAGTTTCGAGGAGCGCGTCGCCTCGCTCGAGGGCGGACTCGGCGCGGTCGCGACCGCGAGCGGCCTGAGCGCGCAGTTCATCACTTTCGCCTCGCTCGTCGGCACGGGAGATCACATCGTCGCCGCGGCGAGCCTCTACGGCGGATCAATCACCCAGCTCGATGTGACCCTGCGCCGATTCGGCGTCGAGACCACGTTCGTCAACTCGGCCGACCCCGCAGACTACGCCGCGGCAATCACGCCGAAGACGAAGCTCATCTTCGCCGAGATTGTCTCCAACCCGTCTGGGCAGGTCGCCGACCTCGAAGGTCTGGCCGATGTCGCGCACGCGCACCACATCCCACTGATTATCGACTCGACGATCGCGACGCCGTACCTGTGCCGCCCGATCGAGTGGGGAGCCGACGTGGTCGTGCACTCCGCGACGAAGTTTCTCGGCGGAGCAGGCACGACTCTCGGTGGCGTGGTGGTCGAGTCTGGTCGCTTCCACTGGGCCAATGAACACTTCCCCCTGTTCGATCAGCCAGTGCCCTCCTATGGCGGACTTAACTGGCACGGTAACTTCGGTGAGTACGCGTTTCTCACCCGACTGCGCGCAGAACAGCTGCGTGACATTGGGCCTGCGCTGTCGCCACACTCGGCGTGGCTGCTCGCGACCGGTGTCGAGACGCTGCCGTTCCGCCTTCAGGCGCACGTCGATAATGCCCGCATCGTCGCGGAGTGGCTCGACGCCGACCCGCGCATCGAATTCGTTAACTGGGCGGGACTGCCCGCGCACGAGCACCACGATCGCGCGAAGAAGTACCTGCCGAAGGGGCCGGGCTCGGTATTCTCGTTCGGCCTGCGTTCGACGGGTACGGAGGGCGGGCGCGAGGTCGGTCAGCGCTTCATCGAGAACGTCAACCTCGCCAGCCATCTCGCCAACATCGGTGATGCGAAGACGCTGGTGATTCATCCGGCATCGACCACACACGCGCAGCTCAGCGAGACGCAACTGCTCGAAGCGGGCGTGCTGCCTGGCCTCGTGCGCATTAGCGTGGGAATAGAAGACCCAGAAGACATCCTTTACGACCTAGACCAGGCTCTGACGATCGCTGTGGAGGGCAAGTAATGAGCACCGCAGAAGCAACCGTAACCACGCACCTTCCCAACGGGCTCTCGTGCGACATTCCAGCCTCGTCGCCCCTCGCGAAGCTGCTCAAGTCGCAGCGCACCTGGGTGGGCCCGAGCGCAAAAGAGCGTCTCGCCATCCTGCGTGGCGCGAAGTCGATCGCGATTGTCGGCGCCTCGCCGAATTCGGCCCGCTCGAGCTACTTCGTCGGCACCTACCTTTTGCAGTCGAGCGACTACCGCGTGTACTTCGTCAACCCGAACGCCGACACCATTCTTGGCCACAAGGCCTACCCAGACCTCGCTTCGCTGCCAGAGGTGCCAGACATCGTGGATGTGTTCCGCAAGGCCAGCGACATTCCTCAGGTCATGGATGAGGTCATCGCGGCCGGCGCCACGACGGTCTGGGTTCAACTCGGAATCTGGAATCAGGATGCCGCGATCTACGGCGAGAGCAAGGGCCTGACCGTCGTCATGGACCGCTGCCTCAAGGTCGAGCACGCACGCTTCAACGGGGGGTTGCACCTGCTCGGTTTCGACACGGGAGTGATCACCTCGCGCAAGGCGGCTCGCTAGCCGGGGCGACGGCCGCCTGCCCGACGCCCGCCTCATCCACCAACCTCACATTGGCGGACCAACTGCGGCTTTGTGAGGTCGGTTGGTCCACGAAGCTGCGGTTGGTTGCGGTGGGGGTCTCATTACGGCAGGTTTCGTCGCCGCGCGCGGCCGACAGCGACTGCGGTTAGCGTTGTTCGCATGTCTTCCGGCCCCTTGCTTACCTCCCCACTCGTCTCGACGCAGTGGCTCGCCGACCACCTCGGTACCGAGAACCTGGTCGTGCTCGACGCGACCGTGCTGCCTTTCACCCAGCCAACCGGCCGCCCGGGATACGTCAGCGGGCACGAGCAGTACATCATCGACGGCCACATTCCCGGCGCGATCTTCGCCGATCTAGTCGAGGTGTTCTCTGACCCCAATGGCAAGCACACCTTCACGCGCCCCGCGGCAGAACTCTTCTCGATCGCGGCAGGCTCGGTCGGGGTCTCGAACGACACCACGGTCGTCGTGTACGACAGCGTGCTCGGCCAGTGGGCCTCGCGCATCTGGTGGCTGTTCCGCGCGTTCGGCTACGACAACGTCGCCGTGCTCGACGGCGGCCTCGTCAAGTGGCGCGCCGAGGAACGCGAGATTGCCATTGGGCACGTGGAGCCTGCGGTCGCAAGTTTCACGACCGCCGAGCGCCCAGCGTTGTGGGTCGACAAGGCGTTCGTTGAATCTGTCATCGCCGGAGAAACAGAAGCCACCCTCGTCTGCGCGCTTCCGAACGCCGAGTTCACCGGCGAAGCAGGCCACCGCGCTCGGCTCGGGCACATTCCTGGCAGCGTCAATGCCCCGTTTGGGCAGTTGCTCGACCGCGGCACCAACACGTTTCGCACGACCGAGGCGTTGCGTGCAACACTCGCTCCCCTGCTCGACGCTGAGCGCATCGTTGGCTACTGCGCCGGCGGCATCGCGTCGTCGTCACAAGCGCTCGCGCTCACACTGCTCGGGCACCGCCACGTTGCGATCTACGACGGCTCGCTCAACGAGTGGGCCGCCGATGCCGAGGCGCCGCTCGTAACTACAGTCTGAGCTCATCGAGCATATGCACCGGAAGGGCGCACACGAACTCGCGGCAGGCGTAGGCGGTCGTGCGTGCATCGAGAGCCGTGCGGCCGGCGTAGAGCTCGAAGCCCGCGTTCTCGAACGCGCGCGCCTGAGCACTCGTTACGACGCTCGAGATGGAGCCTGGGGAGCGGCGGGTGCGGGTGAAAGCCGTGAGCTCATCCGCCTCGTCTGAAACCACAACTAGCTGCGTCGGGTCGCTTTCTAGGGCGACCATGACACTGAGGGCTGCGCCGAACGACATCGGACGCTGCGCCGCCAACCCGGCAACCGTCGCCATTGCCTGTTCGGCCGCGCTTCGATACCGCGGCTCAGCGGTGAGCAACCACAACCGCAGAGACGCCGAGGCCATGGCGCTCAACCCGCTCGGGTAGGCACCCTCGCTCGGGTCGGTCTCTAGGGCGAGGCCGAGGCGGGCGAGCAGGGGCTCCGGGCCACCCGGCACCGTGAACATGGCGTCACTGAGGCAGGCGTCAACGAGTGAGCGTGCCGCCACCGCGTAGCGCACCTCGCCCGTGGCAAGCGCGAGTTCGATCAGGCCGCCGGCGAACATTCCGTAGTCTTCGAGAGTCGCCGGGGCGCTCGAGGTCACACCGGCGATCGACGCCCTCGCGAGCGTAGTGCCAGTGAGGTGGTGCTCGATCAGGTAGTCGGCTGCCGCACGCGCGTCGTCGATGGCGCCAGCTCGGGCGAGAGCTTCGATCGCGAGACCGTTCCAGCCCGTGAGCACTTTTTCGTCGAGCGCCGGCGGTGGCTGCTCTGCCCTGCGTGACGCGGGCAGCTCGTAGTAGGTGCCCTCGACTCGCACCCCGTCGATGAGACTCTCGCTGTCTTGAGCGGAGGCGAAGGCGCCGCTAGCAAGGCGCATCCGATCGCGCAGAAAAGAGACTATGCCCGCTGCCGTCGCCTCGTCGCCGATGCGGTAGTAGCAGTCGAGTAGAAGCGCGTTGTCGTAGAGCATGCGCTCGTAGTGCGGCTCGGTCCAGTCGCGCTTAGTGGCGTACCTAAAGAAGCCGCCCTCGACCGGGTCGCGCAGGTCGGAGGCCGCCATCGCCGCGAGCGTGCGCTCTGCCAGCGCGACTTCTCCGACATCGAGCGAAGGAGCATCGAGCAGAAAGCCGAGCACGGTGGCAACGGGAAACTTCGGTGCCGAGCCGAAGCCGCCAAACTGTGCGTCTTCGAGAGCGACGAGGTGCGCGACGAGCGGCGCAAACTCGGTGATGAGCGCTGCGGGCTTGCCGCGATCGTAGCTGGCGAGCGCGGTCGCAATGCCAGTCGCGTTGGAGCGCACCTCATCCCGCCGGTTCTGCCACGCGTCGACGACTGCCGCGAGCACGTCGCGAAACGCTGGGTGCCCGAAAGCAGGCTCTGGCGGCCAGTAGGTGCCGGCAAAGAACGGCCCGCCTTCGGGAGTGACGAAGACGTTGAGCGGCCAGCCGAGGTTCTCGGTGAACACGCTCGCCGCGGCGAGGTAGCTCGCGTCGACGTCGGGATACTCCTCGCGGTCGACCTTGATCGCCACGAAGTTCTCGTTGAGGTATCGCGCGGTGTCGGGGTCGCTGAAGCTTTCGCGTGCCATCACGTGGCACCAGTGGCAGGTCGAGTAGCCGATGCTGATGAGCACGGGCACGCCGCGCTCGGCGGCAGCAGAGAACGCCTGCTCGCCCCACTCGAACCAGTCGACCGGATTCTCGGAGTGCGACCGAAGGTAGGGGCTCATCGCTGTGGCGAGGCGATTCGGCATAGTCTCAGACTATGTCGAGCGCCGCAGTCACGTACGTCGGCGGGCCAACCGCCATCATCGAGTGGGCCGGTCTTCGCCTGCTCACTGACCCAACCTTCGATGAGCCACAGGTCTACCCTGACCCGGATGGCACGCCGCTTGTCAAAACCCACGGCCCTGGCATCGCGATCGATGAGCTCGGCACCATCGACGTCGTACTGCTCAGCCACCACGAGCACGAAGACAACCTCGACATTTCCGGCGCCACGCTGCTGACCGCCACGCTGCTGACAGGCACGGTGCTGAGCACGCCGGAGGCCGCGGCCGACCTTGGAGTCACCGGTCTCGCCCCATGGTCACAGTTCGAACTCGGGGCCGTGACGATCACCGCGGTTCCCGCACTTCACGGGCCTCCCGGCTGCGAACGCTATATGGGCACCGTCACCGGCTTCGTGCTCGAGGCGGCGGGCGAGCCGACAGTCTATGTGAGCGGCGACAACGCCTCGCTCGACTGCGTGCGCG
>JANONY010000252.1:0-2722 GCA_031421055.1 Actinomycetes bacterium
CAGCACATCCGTTGTTGTCGCGCGGTAAACCGGGCACACCTCGTTTTCAACGATTCCGGACGCGTCTACCGCCCGATACCGAAACTCCGGCAATACAAGGCTGAGGCCGTCAATCGCGACGCCCAACTCGGCGGCGGCGCGACGTCGAACTGCGTCGTCGATCGGCTCACCGGGCGCTGGATGCCCACAGAAACTATTCGTCCACACGCCCGGCCAGGTGAGCTTGCTGAGTGCACGCCGCGTGACGAGCACTTCGCCTGCCGCGTTGAACAAGTGGCACGAGAAGGCGAGGTGGAGCGCGGTGTCGGTGGTGTGCACCGCTGCCTTATCGGCGACACCGATCGGCTGCCCAGCCTCGTCGAGGATCGAGACAAGCTCGATCGGTTTCGAGAGGGTCACGGTATCCTTCTTAAGTGGACGCATCCCGACTCGTCAGCGCTCCTGGAGGGGGCACCTCTGAGGCGAGGCAGGCGCAGGTCGATGCTGTGCTTGAACGTTTCTTCAGCCTAGCCAAGAACCGCGCATCGGCCTTCGGTGAGAAGTATGTTGAGCTCTGGAACGCGCTCGAGGCGAACTCGACCGGCGGCAAGCGATTTCGACCGCGCATGGTCATGGCCGCATACCAATCGCTTGGCGGTACAGACGACGAGACCGCAGCCTACGTCGGCGCGGCATTCGAGCTGTTGCACACGGCACTGATTGTGCATGATGACGTTATCGACAACGATTTCGTTCGCCGCGGTGCCCCGAACATCTCTGGTAGCTACCGCGACCTCGCTCTTGCCGACGGTGCGACGCGAGAGCAGGCAGAGCACAAGGGCATTTCCGCCGCCGTGATCGCCGGCGACCTCGCCCTATTCAACGCCTACCGCTTAATCGACCGCAGCGGTGTCGGAGACGAGATGCGCTACCGGCTGATTGAGGTTATGGATGAGGCCCTGTTTGCGTCAGCGGCCGGCGAGCTCATCGACGTCGACTTCTCGACCGCGCCCGACATGCCGCGCGTCGATGACATTCTCACGATGGAGCGGCTGAAGACGGCCGTGTACTCGTTCGAGTGCCCCTTGCAGGCTGGTGCGATCCTCGCCGGGGCGAGCGAAGAGGTCATTCAGACGCTCGGCGACTTTGGGCGAGAGATCGGCATCGCCTACCAAATCGTCGACGACCTGCTCGGGGTGTTCGGCACGGAGGCTGAGACCGGAAAGACCACAATCGGCGATCTTCGAGAGGGCAAGCGCACCGTGATGATTTCGTACGCAACCACGACGAGCGGCTGGGCGACGATCAAGCCGCTGATTGGCAAGGCAGACCTCAGCGAAGCGGATGCCGAGGCGGTGCGCGCCGTCCTGATCGAGTGTGGTGCTCGGTCGTTCGCCGAAGGGCTCGCGCGCTACTACGGCAACCGCGCGCTCGCTCGGTTGTCAGAGTCGCACATCCCGCTCGCGCTTCGACGCGAGTTGCACCCGGTTGCCGACGACGTGCTGAGCCGCGTCAAGTGAGCCGCGACAATCTGTACGACAGGGTCGCCGAAGAAACAGCCGCAATCGTGATCCGCAGATATTCGACGTCGTTCGGCTTGGCCTCGAGGCTGCTCGGCGACGATGTTCGTCAGCACGTTCAGAACATCTATGCGCTCGTGCGTGTCGCCGATGAGATCGTTGACGGCTCGGGTGAGGCGGCGGGCCTTGACCGGCTCGCGACCGGACGGGCGCTCAACGCCCTCGAGGCCGAGACAGAGCTTGCAATCGAGATCGGTTTCAGCGCCAACCTCGTCGCGCACGCCTTCGCGCTGACCGCGCGTGAGACCGGCTTCGGCCGGGAGCTGACTGCGCCCTTTTTTGAGTCGATGCGCATGGACCTCACAGCGACCGAGCACGACCAGGCGAGCTTCGAGCGATACGTTTACGGCTCAGCCGAGGTCGTCGGACTAATGTGTCTTCGTGCCTTTCTTCAGCATCATTCAACGACGGCGGATGAGCGCGCGCGATTCGAGGCAGGCGCCCGCGCCCTCGGCGCTGCTTTTCAAAAGGTCAACTTCCTTCGCGACCTCGCCGCCGACTTCGATGCTCTTGGCCGCAGCTACTTTCCCGGGGTTCGGGTTGATGCATTCACCGAGCACGACAAGCTGCGCTTGCTCGACGATATCGACGCCGACCTCGCAGTGAGCGCCGCCACGGTGCCGCTGCTGCCACGCAGTTCGCGCAGGGCGGTCGCCCTCGCCCAGGGGTTGTTCGCCGAATTGTCGCGCCGACTGCGGGTGACTCCGGCCGAAAGACTGCGCACCACCAGGGTGCGCGTACCGAATCCCGTTAAGGCGCGTATCGCGCTCGCTGCGGCCAGTGGAAGGCTCCCTTCGTGAGCACGATTGTCATCATCGGCGGCGGCATCGCCGGCCTCGCTTCGGCCGCGCTACTCGCGCGCGAGGGACACAATGTCACGGTGCTTGAGCGCCGCGACGCTCTTGGCGGCCGTGCAGGCACGTGGCAGCACGAGGGCTTTCGGTTCGACACCGGCCCCTCGTGGTACCTCATGCCAGAGGTCTTTGACCACTTCTACCGTCTGCTCGACACGAGCGCCGACGAGCAGCTCAACCTTGTGACGCTCGACCCCGGCTATCGCGTCTACTGTGAGGGCTTCACAGAACCGGTCGACGTCTCGGCGAGCCGCGCAGAGAATCTCGACATTTTTGAGGCAATCGAGAAGGGTGCTGGGTTCAAGCTGC
>JANONY010000253.1:0-6780 GCA_031421055.1 Actinomycetes bacterium
CCGCTAACTGACCGGGCCGCATCCTTCGGGGTGCGGCCCGTTTTGCGCGCGCGGCTTGCCCGCGCTGAAGCCGTACGCCTCAGGAGAGTTCAGACGGTCGTGTGGCGCCGGAGAGCTCGAGGAGCACATTCGGCTCGTCGCCCACAACCCATGCATCGTGACCGGGCTGGATGATTGCGAGATCACCGGGACCGAATTCGAACTGGGTACCGTCATCCATGAGCACCGCCTGACGCCCTGACAGGAAGTACTTCACGTGGTACTTCTGGCACGACTCGGTGTTTGCGACTGGCTTGACGTGCTCCGACCACTTCCAGCCGGGCTCGATGGTCTCTCGGGCCACGTCAAGACCGCCGATAGCGACCAACTCGACGGCTACCTTTGCGAAGGGCTTCTTCGTCTCGTCAGGAGAGGAAAAACTCTTCTTGATGATGGATGTCATTGTCTCCCCGATCGCTATAAAGGCTGCTATCTGCAGCTGCCATTCTGGATGGTGTGCCCTAGTATCCTCGGCTCGGGCGATTTACGCACCTAGCCGTTCAGTACGATGCGCGCGGCGCGCTGCTAGGCAGTGCTGGCAGGCCCCGACTTCGCCCCGTAGAACCGCCGCTCGAAGACTTGCCGCGCGAGCCGAGTGGTGCGCAGGTAGTCGTCCTCGAGGCGCGAGGCCGCGCCTGGCGGGTAGCCCATGATGCGCGCGAGGCCTTCGAGTTGCGCGCGGTCGGTTGGCAGCACATCCGCAGTCTTCGAGGTCCACAGGGTGAGGGCCGAGCGCGTGCGGGAGGCAAAGTTCCACGCGGCGCGCAGCTTGCCCGCATCCACCTCGCCAATAAGGCCCTCGGATGTGGCAGCAGCCAACGCCGCCAATGTCGAGGTCGTTCTCAGGCCTTCAATCGCGTGCCCGTGCTCGAGCTGCAAAAGTTGCACGAACCATTCGACGTCGCTGAGTGAGCCGCGCCCGAGTTTGAGGTGCCGAGCGGGGTCTGCGGCTTGCGGAAGCCTCTCTGCCTCGACCCGCGCCTTGATGCGCTTGATTTCGCGGACCTGATCGGGCGAAAGCGACTCTGGGTACCGCACAGAATCGGCCAGCTCAGTAAACGAAGCGATGAGCCCGGCCTCCCCGACGGCGCCGCGGGCGCGCAACAGGGCCTGCGCCTCCCACGTCAGCGACCAGCGCGCGTAATAGGCGCGATACGACTCGAGCGATCGCACCACAGCGCCGCTCTTGCCCTCAGGGCGCAGGTTGATGTCGAGGTCGAGTGGCAGGCGCAAGTCTTCGGTGTACCGGTTGAGTCCCTTGACGATCGCTTCTGCCCGCTGCTGCGCCTCTTCGTCGGTGGCGCCCGCTGCCTTGTAGACGTAGATGACATCCGCGTCAGAACCGAAACCAAGCTCTTCGCCGCCGTAGCGCCCCATCGCGACGATGGCGAACTCGATGCCGTCGCCATAGCGGTGCACGATGTCGAGCACGCCGGTCAGCAGCGCGGTCGTAATGTCGCTGAGGCCGGGGCCGATCTCGGCGATGCCGATCACATCGAGTATGCCGCCAAGAGCGAGGCGCAGCACCTCTCGGCGACGGGCGGTGCGCAGGGCAAGGGCTGCCGCATCCGCATCGTCGTAGTGACGCGCGACGATCGCGCGTGCCTCCTCGATCAGCACGTCTGCCGATCGCGGACGAAGTTCTTCGTCGTTTTCGAGCCACGCCGCGGCCTCGGGGATGCGCTCGAAAAGGTCGCCGACAAATCGTGAACCAGACAGCACCAGAGTGAGTCGCTGAGCGGCCGCGGATGAGTCACGCAACATCCGCAAGAACCAGTACGCCTCACCAAGGTCGTCACTCAACCGCCGGAACGCGAGTAGTCCGTGATCGGGATCCGCACCCTCGGCGAACCACTGCAGCATGACGGGCAGAAGCGTGCGCTGAATTGCCGCGCGCCGCGAGACACCGGCGGTAAGCGCCGCAATGTGCCGCAGTGCGCCCTTCGGGTCACGAAAGCCGATCGCCGCGAGGCGAGCAACGGCCTGATCGCTCGAGAGAGCGAATCCGTCTTCGGGAAGCGCTGCGACAGCCGAAAGCAGCGGGCGATAGAACAGTCGCTCGTGCAGGTGCCGCACCTCGTTCTTGACCCGCTGCCACTGCTCGACAAGGTCATCGCTGTTCGCGGCAAGACCCGAGGCGCGAGCAAGCACGCGGAGCTGATCTGCATCGCGCGGCATAAGGTGTGTGCGTCGAAGCCTGGTCAGTTGAAGCCGATGTTCGAGCAGCCGCAGAAACCGGTAGTGCCGCGCGAACTCAGTTGCCTCAAGGCGCCCGATGTAGCCCTGATCGGAGAGAGCAATGAGGGCGAGCAGCGTGCCACCTTGGCGCACCTCAGGGTCCGCCTGGCCGTGCACAAGCTGCAGCAGTTGGATGGTGAATTCGACGTCGCGCAGACCGCCAGGCCCCAGCTTGAGTTGCACGTCGACCTGTTCGGTCGGGATGTTCGCCGTCACCCGCTCGCGCATCTTCTGCACCGATTCGACGAAGCCGTCACGCGCGGCAGAGGACCACACAAATGGAGAGATCGCGGCGAAATACGCCTCCCCCAGTTGCACGTCACCAGCGAGCGGTCGCGCCTTGAGCAGGGCTTGAAACTCCCAACTCGAGGCCCAGCGTTCGTAGTACGCAACGTGCGATTCGAGAGTGCGCACGAGCGCGCCGTCTTTGCCCTCCGGGCGCAGGTTCGCGTCGACCTCCCATAACTCGGGCTCTGCACCGACTTCGTGTATTACCCGCATGGTCTGCATCGCGAGCTGGGCGGCGATCTCGATTGAGCCTTCGCCAACGAAGATGACGTCGACGTCGCTCACGTAGTTGAGTTCTCGTGCCCCGGCCTTGCCCATGCCGATGATGGCGAGCCGGGTGGCCGCAACCTGTTCTGCCTCGAAGCGCGACGAGAGCCGCGCGAGCGCGAGCGCGGTATCGAGCACGGCCCCGGCCAGGTCGGCGAGGGCGGCGGATACCGCGGCGACGGCGAACAGTGGATCGGGGTGGGCGAGATCCCAGGCCGTCAATCGCAACAGGTGCCTTCGGTAGCGCACTCGCATCGCCGTGACAGCTGCCTCGCCACTCAACCCCTCGACGGCGGCGAGAAGGTCGACGCGGTAGCGCTCCGCGGTGAGGGGCGCAAGGTCTCCAGCGAGCGAGCCGAGCTCGGCCGGACGGCGGATGAGAAACTCGCCGAGCCCCTCGGAGGCGCCGAGCACGTGCACAAGGCGCCCGGCCAGATCCGGCTTCTTCATCACTCGGGCGAGCGGCGCACGGGCGATCTCGTGCAGCCGCCCGAGCAGCGCGAGTGCCTGGTCGGGGTCTGCCGCGTCGGCAAAGTGCGCAAGCTGCGTGCCGAGAGAGAGTTCGGCGATGCGGTCGGCGGTCGACCCGAGTTCAGCGAACCCGAGCCTCGCGAGGTCGGTGAGCGTCGTCATGGACTACAGCTTCTGACAATCACAGAATGTCGAGGTTGCTCTCCAGCTCGTACGGCGTCACCTGCGAGCGGTATGCCTCCCACTCGCGGCGCTTGTTGAGCAGTACGTAGTTGAACACCTGTTCGCCGAGGGTCTCTGCGACGAGCTCTGAGTCTTCCATGAGCGACACCGCGTGATCGAGGCTGCTAGGCAACTGGTTGTAACCGAGCGCACGGCGCTCTGAATCAGTGAGCTCCCAGACATTGTCTTCTGCCTCGGCCGGCAGCTCGTAGCCCTCCTCGATGCCCTTGAGCCCTGCAGCGAGCAGCAGCGAGAAGGCGAGGTACGGGTTGGCCGCCGAGTCGATCGCGCGGTACTCAACGCGCGCGCTCTGACCCTTATTCGGCTTGTACAGCGGTACGCGCACAAGAGCTGAGCGGTTGTTGTGCCCCCAGGTCACGAAGCTCGGTGCCTCGTCGCCGCCCCACAGGCGCTTATAGGAGTTGACGTACTGGTTGGTGACCGCGGTGATCTCTGGCGCGTGCGTGAGCAAGCCAGCGACGAACTGACGGCCGATCTTCGAGAGCTGGTAGTGCCCGCTCGCGTCGTAGAACGCGTTGGTGTCGCCCTCGAACAGCGACATGTGGGTGTGCATGCCAGAGCCGGGGTGGCCAGAGAGCGGCTTCGGCATGAAGGTCGCGTAGACGCCCTGCTCGATCGCGACCTCTTTGATCACGGTGCGGAAGGTCATGATGTTGTCGGCGGTGGTGAGCGCATCCGCGTAGCGGAGGTCAATCTCATTCTGGCCAGGGCCTGCCTCGTGATGGCTGAACTCCACCGAGATGCCGAGGTCTTCGAGCATGCGCACAGATCGGCGGCGGAAGTCGTGGGCCGTGCCACCAGGCACGTTGTCGAAGAATCCGGCGTGGTCGACCGGCTCTGGCCCATTGGGGCCGTAGCTCGAACTCTTAAGCAGGTAGAACTCAATCTCTGGATGCGTGTAGAAGGTGAATCCGCGGTCGGCGGCCTTGGCGAGCGCGCGCTTGAGGGCGTTGCGTGGATCGCTGATCGCTGGCTGCCCATCCGGCGTAGTGATATCGCAGAACATGCGCGCGGTCGGGTCGATCTCTCCGCGCCACGGCAGAATCTGGAACGTCGTCGGGTCGGGGTGCGCGAGCATGTCTGCTTCGTACGCGCGGGTGAATCCCTCGATGGCAGAGCCGTCGAATCCGAGGCCTTCAGCGAACGCGCCCTCAACCTCGGCTGGCGCGATTGCGACGCTCTTGAGCGTTCCGACGACGTCAGTGAACCACAGGCGGATGAACTTGATACCTCGTTCTTCAATCGTGCGAAGAACGAAGTCTCTTTGCTTGTCCACCACGTTTGGGCTCCCTCAGCGTCTCAATAAGTCGCTATTAGGCTACTGGCTATGGTCCGTCTCCGCTTGGCACTCGCTCAGACCAATCCGATCGTTGGCGACCTGGTCGGCAACGCTGCGCAGGTGATCGAGGCAGCCAAACGAGCGCACGCCGCTGGGGCCGATTTGCTCGCCCTCGGCGAGATGGCGCTGAGCGGCTACCCGATCGAAGACCTCGCTTCACGACCGTCGTTTCTGGCCTCGTCGCGCGCCGCCGTGATCGCCCTCGCCACCGGGCTCGAGGCGGCAGGGCTGGGCGATCTGCCCGTCGTTGTCGGCCATCCCGATGGCCCGTTCGAGCCGCGACTTCTCGGCACCTCGAACGCGCCAACCGCCATCGCCCAGAACTGCGCGAGCGTTCTGCAGCACGGCGTGGTGGTTGCGCGATACGCGAAGCACCACCTGCCCAACTACTCGGTGTTCGACGAGTACCGCATTTTTATTCCGGGCGACGAGTTGCTCGTACTGCGCATCAAGGGGGCGGATCTTGCCCTCATCATTTGCGAAGACCTCTGGCGCGAGGGTGGCCCGGTCAGCCGCGTGCTCGCCTCCGACGCCGGACTGCTGCTCGTCATCAATGCCTCGCCGTTCGAACGCGACAAAGACGAGGTTCGACTCCCCCTTGTCACGCGCCGCGCCGTCGAGAACGGCACGACGGTCGCCTACGTCAACATCGTCGGGGGCCAAGACGACCTCGTGTTCGACGGTGACAGCGTCATTGTCGACGGAGCTGGTGCGATTCTCGCCCGTGCGCCGCAATTCGTCGAGCACCTGCTGATCACCGACCTCGAGTTGCCCGAAGCCACCGACGCCGAGTTGCCCAAAAACGTGGGTCGAGTCGAGTTGACACCCGCGAAAGTGGGCAACTCGGCGATCAAGCGCGATGTTGCTGTGCTGCCCGACGACCGAGAGCAGCTGTGGAATGCGTTGGTGCTCGGCACGCGTGACTACGCGCTCAAAAACGGCTTCAGCAGCGTGATTCTTGGCCTCTCCGGCGGAATTGACTCCGCAGTCTGCGCCGCGATCGCAGCCGACGCGATGGGAGCAGAGAACGTCTACGGCGTGAGCATGCCGAGCAAGTACAGCTCAGAGGGCTCCCGCACCGATGCCGATGACCTCGCCGACAACATCGGGCTCAACTACTCTGTCGAGCCCATCGCCGATCTTGTGGCGCCGATTGAGACGCAACTGGCTCTGACCGGCACGGCGGCGGAGAACCTGCAGGCGCGCATCCGCGGAATCATTCTGATGGCCGAGTCGAACATGCACGGGCATCTTGTGCTGACCACCGGGAACAAAACGGAGCTCAGTGTTGGCTACTCGACGATCTACGGCGACTCGGCCGGTGGCTTCGCGCCAATCAAGGATGTGCCCAAGCTTCTGGTCTGGGAACTCGCCCGCTGGCGAAATAGCCAGCCGGGCACACCGCCGATTCCGGTCGCCTCGATCGAAAAACCGCCGAGTGCAGAGCTACGCCCGGGCCAAGTCGACCAAGACACGCTGCCGCCCTACGAGCTGCTCGACGCGATTCTCGATGCGTATGTGACACGCGCGCTCGGCCACGACGACATCATTGCGCTTGGCTACGACGCGGTGACCGTCGACTTCGTGACGAAGCTCGTCGATCGGTCAGAGTGGAAGCGCCGGCAGGGCGCCATCGGACCCAAGATCAGCGGCATGGCATTCGGTCGAGACCGACGCCTGCCGATTACGTACCGACCGAGCTCCTAGCCATCCGGATCTCTGGCACCCCGGTGTCGACGTCGAACATTCCCTCGCCGTCTGGCTCGAAGCCGTGCCTGCGGTAGAAGCCGATCGCGCGCTCATTTCCCTCGAACACCCACAGCACAGCGGGCGCGTCAGCGAGCAACTGCTCAACCAGTTGGTCGGCGAGTCCGGTGCCGCGCACGTCGGGCGCG
>JANONY010000254.1:0-8586 GCA_031421055.1 Actinomycetes bacterium
GGTGATCGTGCGCACTCTCGATGCTGGCGCCGATAAGCCCCTGGCTTTCGTGACCGACTCCGACGAGGCCAACCCGGCTCTTGGTCTGCGGGGCATCCGCACGGCGTGGCGACACCCGGAGCTGCTTGACCAACAACTGGCCGCCATCGCGCGCGCGGCCGCGGCTGAGCGGGCGGATGTCTGGGTCATGGCCCCGATGATCGCGAGCGTCGACGAGGCAGAGGACTTCGTCTCGCAGTGCAGGAGTCACGGTCTGACCACCGCCGGAGCGATGGTTGAAACCCCCGCCGCGGCGATCATGGCCACCGAACTCTCGGCAGTCGTTGACTTCGTCAGCCTCGGCACCAACGACCTCGCGCAGTACACAATGGCGGCCGATCGACTGCTCGGCGACCTCGCGGCGCTCAACGACCCGTGGCAGCCTGCGGTGCTGAGACTCATCGCTATGACGGCAGAAGCGGGTGCCGCTGCGGGTAAACCGGTCGGCGTGTGCGGGGAGGCGGCGGCCGATCCGTTCTTGGCTGCAGTGCTCGTCGGCTTGGGTGTGACGAGCTTGTCGATGGCACCGCGCGCGATCGGAGCTGTTGCGGCTCAGCTTGCCTCGGCGACCCTCACAGATTGTCAACGCGCGGCTGAAGCCGCCCGGCTCGCTCCGACAGCCGCCGCGGCGCGGCACGCGGCGTTGGCAATCCTCGTGTCACTGCCCGTAGGGTGAACGTGAGCCGCGCGCGGCGCACCACATGAGGGAGCAGCAATGCCGAACCGAACCGTTACTTCTCGCCTGATTCTCGGCGCCGTACTCGCAGCGAGCGTCGCGGTGAGCCTGACTGGCTGCTTTCTGCTGCCGGGCCGTGCCCCGGCGGGACAGCCGGATTCGACTCCTTCGACCGGCGCCTTCGCCGAATATTTCAACCAAGACATCGACTGGCAGAGCTGCGGCTCGCTCGAGTGCGCCGACATCTCGGTTCCAATCGACTGGAAAAACCCAGACAGCGACTCGGTCACCATCGCGATGGCAAAGCTGGCGGCAGTCGGGCGCGCTCAAGGAACAATTTTCGTCAACCCAGGCGGTCCGGGTGGTTCTGGAGTCGACTTTGTCGAATACGCGGTGTCGAGTGATCTTTCCGAAGAGTTCGACGTCATCGGCTGGGACCCGCGCGGGGTTGGTGCGTCGACTCAAGTCACCTGCCTCGACGGCGATGCGAAAGACGAGTCGCTCTACGGCACGTTCGACGAGCCGTACCAGACGCAAGCCTGGATTGACGAGCTCGAGGTCGATCTCGAGCAGTACGCACAAGAGTGCGTCGACAACACCGGCGATCTGCTCGCGCATGTCGACACGGTCAGCACTGCGCACGACCTAGAGCTCATGCGCGCGCTGATCACCGGCGACGAGCCGCTCGACTACCTTGGCTACTCTTATGGCACCTTCATCGGCGCCGTCTACGCAGAGCTGTTCCCTGAGCACGTTGGCCATTTCGTGCTCGACGGCGCCGTCGACCCGCAGGTCGGCGCGTTCGATGAACTCGTCGTGCAGGCCACCGGGTTCGAGAACAACCTCCGCGCCTACATGGCCGATTGCCTCGGCGGTCCGGAGTGCCCGTTCAGCGGCTCGCTTGAGCAGGCTTTGACGGCGGCGCACTCGCTGATGGGAAGTGTCGATGGTAAGGGGCTCACGTCATCCGATGGTCGTGTTCTTGACTCGGCGACCGTGGGCACTGGCGTTGCGATGTCGCTCTACTCCTCTGACTCCTGGAGCTATCTGACCGACCTGTTCGTGGGATTGAAGGGGGGCGACGCGGAGCCGACATTCTTGCTCGCCGACTTCTACAACGATCGAAACGGGCCAGGAGAGTACGGGAGCAACGCCGTCGAGGTCTACCAGGCGACGACCTGCGCTGACAACGACTGGAAGGCCGACAGCGCAACGACGCTCGAGCGCCTCACCCAGATTTCGGCCGCTGCGCCGACTCTCGGTGACTACCTCACTCTCGACGACTACGCCGTGCTCGACGTTTTGTGCAACAACTGGCCCTACCCGGCGGCGGAGTTTCCGAGCGAATACGACGCGGATGGCGCGGCCCCGATTCTCGTGATCGGCACGACGAATGACCCAGCAACTCCGTATTCGTGGGCCGTGGCGCTCGCCAATCAGCTGAGCAGCGGCGTGCTTGTCACGGTAGAAGGTGACGGCCACACCGCGTACAACGGAGACAACTTCTGCGTCAACGACGTGGTAGACCAGTTTTTTCTGACCGGCGCGGTTCCCGCGCAAGACCCGGAGTGCTAATTTTTAGCAGCCTATGAACCGCTCTCTCACTGCGCTCTTCGCCGCACTCGAAGCCGTGCTTGTGGTCGGGGTCGGGGTGGGTACTCCCCTCATCGCGCTCACGGCGATGTGGGCGTCGCAGTACGGTTTCGGCGTTGACTGGTTGGTGTTCTGGCGCGCCGCCGTCGACTCCTGGCTCGTCGGCCACGGTGTCGACCTCCACGTGACCCTCGACGAGACTCTCGCCACGAGCGTTGGGTTGCCCGCCGCCAGCTCGGCATTTGCGATCTCTATCGCGCCGCTTGGCTTCGCGCTGCTGACGCTGTTGCTCTCGGCACGCGCCGGGCGACGAGTTGGCGAGACTAGGTACCGCAACCTCGGCTCGATCGTTGCGATCGGTAGCTTCGCGTTCATCAGCACCCTCCTCACCCTCAGCGCTTTGCACCCACTCGCGCGGCCATCCATCGCGCAGGGCATGGTGTTGCCGACTCTCGTGTTCGCGCTTGGCTTTGCTATCGGGTTGATTCGCACGAGACGACACGAATCGGATGACGACGGCAGCTCCCTGCGCGACTGGGTCAACGACTGGCCGAGCTCCATTCGCGCGCTCGTGTTCACCGCCCTGCGCGGTGGCGCTGCCGTGGTCGCGGCGATCGTGGCGGCAAGCGCGACGCTCGCATCCCTCATGCTCGCCCTCAACTATGCGCGCGTGATCGGGCTGTACGAGGCTCTGCACGCCGGGGTCACCGGCGGCTTTGCCTTGACCATCGCGCAGCTCGCGTTTATGCCGAACGTTGTTGTGTGGGTGGCGAGTTGGCTTGTCGGGCCAGGGTTCGCGATTGGGGCTGGGTCGAGCGTCAGCCCGCTCGGGTCGCAACTTGGGCCACTGCCATCCGTCCCCTTTCTCGGCGCGCTGCCGCAGAGCGATCTCGCGTTCGGATTTCTTGGGCTTGTGGTGCCGATCGCCGGTGGCTTTGTCGTTGCGGCCATGCTGCGCGCGTCACTGCGAAGTGAGCTCGATACCGATCGTCCGCTTCCCTGGTTGCTCGGCACGGCGGCCGGCATCGGCGCGGTCGCGGCGGTGCTCATGGGGGCGCTTGCGGCGGCGTCCGGCGGCGCTGCGGGCCCCGGCCGACTTGCCGAGGTTGGGCCTGATCCGCTCGCTGTCGCCTTCTGGACCTTCGTCGAGATCACCCTGAGCGCAGCGATCGGCTTCGCCGCTTCGAAGCCGCGCGTTCTCGACCGGTAGGCTTTCACGGTGCTCTCCCTCGTCGTGCTCATCTCTGGCGGCGGCTCCAACCTTCGCGCGTTGCTCGAGGCCTCTGAGGATGCCGAGTTTCCGGCGAGAGTCGTTGCCGTCGGCTCCGACCGCGACGCCGAGGGCATGATTCACGCCGAAGAATTCGGTATTCCGACGTTCTCTGCAGCGCTCACCGCCTTCGACGACCGTGGGTCGTGGGGCGACGCGCTGCTCGAACAGATTCAGGTGTGGCAGCCAGACCTCGTCGTGCTCAGCGGGTTCATGAAACTGCTGCCGCCGCGCGTCGTCGCGGCGCTCTCGCCGAACCTCATCAACACTCACCCGGCCTACCTTCCAGAGTTTCCCGGCGCGCACGGCGTGCGTGATGCGATTGAGGCCGGAGTAGACGAAACGGGGGCGAGCGTGATCGTTGTCGACAATGGCGTCGACAGCGGTCCGATCATCTCGCAACGCCGCGTCTCTGTGCTGCCTGGTGACACCGAGCACGAGCTGCACGACCGAATCAAGCTGGTCGAACGCGAACTACTTGTTCAGGCGGTGCTCGACATTGCCAACGGCCGCATCGACCTCAAGGAGCTAGCCACCCGATGAGCGGACCACAACACGACCCCGCGCTCTACCGACCGCGTGACGTCATTGCGATCACGCGTGCGCTCGTCTCGGTGAGCGATAAGACCGGCCTGCTCGACCTCGCGAAGGCGCTGGCAGATGCGGGGGTCGAGATTGTTTCGACCGGCGGTTCGGCTGCCGCGATTGCTGCCGCGGGCATCCCGGTGGTGCAGGTGGGTGACGTGACCGGATACCCGGAGTCGCTCGACGGGCGCGTGCGCACCCTGCACCCCGTCATCCACTCTGGGCTCTTGGCCGACCTGCGCCTCGAGTCGCATGAGGCGGAGCTCGCTCAGCAGGGCATCGCAGCGTTCGAGCTCGTCGTCTCGAACCTCTATCCCTTTGTCGAGACGGTGGCGTCGGGGGTCACTGGCGATGACGCGATCGAGCAGATCGACATTGGTGGGCCGGCCATGGTTCGTGCTGCGGCCAAGAACCACGCAAACATCGCGGTGATCACCTCGCCCGCGAGCTACCCGCAGATCGTCAAGGCGCTCGCCCTCGGCGGCACGACGCTCAAGCAGCGCCAGCGCTTTGCGAGCGAGGCCTTCGCGCACACCGCAAGCTATGACGCGGCCGTGGCGACGTGGTTCGCCGCAGAGGTCGCCCGGCCCTCGGTCGCGTCGCTGCACATCGCTGCCCAACTCACGCACGAGCTGCGCTACGGCGAGAACGCCCACCAGTCGGCTGCCCTCTATGTCGAGGCGGGCGGGCACGGCATCGCGCAGGCAACGCAGCTGCACGGCAAAGAAATGTCATACAACAACTTCGTCGACGCAGATGCCACGGTGCGCGCCGCCTACGACTTCGATGAGCCAACCGTCGCGATCATCAAGCACGCGAACCCCTGTGGCATCGCGGTGGCACGGGGTGCCGGCGACCCCGTTGCCTCTGCACACGCGCGTGCACACGCGTGCGACCCGCTCTCGGCGTTCGGCGGTGTGATCGCCTCGAACCGCGAGATCAGTGCAGAAGCAGCAGAGTCGATCAAAGACATTTTCACTGAGGTAGTGGTCGCGCCTAGCTTCACTGTCGAGGCGCGCGCAATTCTCGAGGCGAAGAAGAACCTTCGCTTGCTCGAGCTGCCGGCAGACTACGCGCGTGATTCGCGCGAGATCAAGCAGATTTCTGGCGGCTACCTCGTGCAGTCGGCAGACACCTACGATGACTTCAGCTCCGCCGGCTGGACCCTCGCGGCCGGCGCGCCAGCCGATCCGGCGATGATGGCAGACCTTGAGTTCGCCTGGCGCGCGGTGCGCTCCGTGAAGTCCAACGGCATCCTGCTCGCGCACGACGGGGCCTCGGTTGGCGTTGGAATGGGGCAGGTCAACCGGGTGGACTCGTGTCACCTTGCGGTCAGCCGGGCCGGAGAGCGGGCGGTCGGATCGGTCGCAGCCAGCGACACCTTCTTCCCCTTCGATGACGGCCCCAAGATTCTCATTGCCGCTGGCGTCGCGGCTATCGTGCAACCCGGCGGCTCCATTCGCGACGACGACGTGATCGCGGCCGCGAACGAAGCCGGGGTCACGATGTACCTCACCGGCGAGCGTCACTTCTTCCACTAGAACGGCACCATCATGAACACAAAATTCTCACGCACCCCAGTTCGCCGCCGCGTCGTCGCGGCCATGCTCAGTGCCGCGGCCGTTGTCGGAGCGGTCATCGTGGCTAACTCTCTCGCCTTCTTCATCTCGAGTGACTTTGCCGAAGGAAGTTTCGGCAAGATCGCGCTGTACTTCGCGCCGGCCACGCTCTGCGCGTTTGTGCTCTTCGCGATTGCCGCGTGGTTTGGCGCCTTCAGCCGCTGGTATTTCGCGCTCGCGGTCGGCGTGGTCGTCGGCGTGCTCGCTGCGCTGCTCGGCACCACAATCTCTGTTGCCCTGAGCGGGGCGACGTTCTCGGGCGGACTGGTGGGCGCGATCGGTGCAACGCTCGGCTCGTCGAACCTTTTTTTCGTTGCCGCAACTGCGGTCGCTGCGCTCACCCTCGGCCCCGCGGTCGTGTCGGCGGTGCTCGCGTTCACGACCTTCACCGGTACGGAACGTCGGTTGGCGCTGGTGCGCCTTCCGGCATCCAACCTCGACGAGGGCCAGGTGACACACCTCAAGCGCAAGAAGATCGACCTCGATCTCGCGGACGAGCAGTGGGACGCATACCTCGATGCCCTGAGCGACAACGGCTGGACGCCGGTGGAGGTCGCCCCGGCGACGTCGATGCCAGACTCGGTCTTCATCGAAGACACCGTCGTGCTGTTCGGCCGCACCGCGGTCATCACGAGCCCTGGCGCAGAGTCGCGTCGCGGCGAGACCGCCGATGTCGAGCTCGCCGTGCGCGAGCTCGGGTTGCAGGTCGACCGCATCGTGTTGCCCGGCACTCTCGACGGCGGCGACGTTCTCAAGGTCGGCGCGACGGTTTACGTCGGCCGCGGCGGCCGCACCAACGCCGAGGGGATTCGTCAGCTGCGCGCTATTGTTGCGCCGCTCGGCCACACCGTAGTCGCCGTGCCGATCTCGAAGGTGCTGCACCTCAAGAGCGCGGTCACGGCACTGCCGGATGGCACCGTCATCGGCTACCCGCCCCTCGTCGACGACGTGACCGTCTTCGATCGCTTTCTCGCCGTTCCAGAAGAATCGGGTGCCCACGTGGTGGTGCTCGCGGCCGATACCGTGCTCATGGCCGCCTCCGCCCCGCGCAGTGCCGCACTCATCGCCGACCTCGGCTACCGCGTTGTGACCGTGGACATCAGCGAGTTTGAAAAGCTCGAGGGATGCGTCACCTGCCTCAGCGTGCGGGTGCGCTGACTCTCAGGTCTGTCGTGGGGGCCCGAAGCCTCCATGAAATGTAGTCAATTACTCGCATAACATTGTCTTGGCTTCAAGGCTTGACGACATGTTCACTGCGCCGGTAGGTTTTCAGCAGCATGGGAGCGCGAGTCGCTCGAGTGTTAAGGCGAGTCAATGTTGATTCGCCGCCATCCATCACCGTACTGGCGCGCGTCGGGTCGGCAACCACGGCGAATAATCGCGGCAGTGAACCCCCACGATTGGATTCACTACATGAAACTCCCCTCAATTCGTAATGCTGCGCCTTCTGGCAGTCTCTGGCGATCTAGAAAACGTGGCACGGTCGCCGCGACGCTGACCATTGTCTTAGCGAGCACTCTCATCGGGTTCGCCCCGACAGCAGCCTGGGCCGCGGACGCCCCAGGCGCCCCAGGCAGCAACACTGCCTGGACCACTGGGGGCAAGCAGGGCCTGGGAACGTCGGCGACTAACACCTCAAAGGTGTGGTTCACGATCGGACAGGGCATCACACACGAGGTCTACTACCCGACCGTCGACGTCGCCAACGTGCAAGACATGCAATACGTGGTTTCCGACGGCTCGACCTTCACCCAGCTTGAGCGTGACCACACGACCAAGCAGATTATCCTCACCAACACGCAGTCTTTGAGCTACCAGCAAGTGAACACGGCCAACAACGGGCGTTACAAAATCACGAAGACGTACACGACCGACCCTGCGCGTAGCACGGTGCTTGTGCGGACCCGCTTTCAGGTGTTGACAGGGGGTGCGTTGCAGCTCTACGTGCTCTACAACCCTTCGCTTAACAACAGCGGCATGGGTGACACCGGTGCGACGCAGAGCGGGCAGCTGGTCGCGACGGATGGTTCGATCTCATCGGCTCTTGCAGTATCGACAGGCTTCACCAAGCTCACGAGCGGCTATGGCGGGGCTTCGAGCGATGGCTATGTTGACCTTTCCGCCGACCACACCCTGAACAATCAGTACGACACAGCAAACACCGCGGGCAATATCGTTCAAGTCGGCCAGATTCCGGTTGGCACCGACACGACGTTCACCCTCGCGCTCGGCTTCGGTTCAACCCGCACGGCTGCGGCAGCCAACTCGACCGCCTCGCTGACCACCGGTTTCACCTCGGCAAGTACCAGCTACAACAGTGGCTGGAGCAGCTACCTCGGCACGCTGGCCGCGCCGCCAGCAAGCATCACCGCGAACGGTTTGACGACGCAGTACAGGGTCGCACTGATGGCGCTCAAGGCGCACGAAGACAAGACCTGGCTCGGCGCCAATGTGGCGTCTCTGACCAACCCATGGGGCGAGGCGAAGAACGCAAACACCTCGGGTGACTGCGGCTACCACGCGGTGTGGGCTCGGGACCTCTACCAGGTTGCGACTGCACAAATCTCGGCAGGCGACAGTGGGGCCGCGAATCGTTCGCTGGACTACCTCTTCACCACGCAGCAGCGCGCCAATGGCTCGTTCCCGCAGAACACCCATCTCGACGGAACCAATTGTTGGACCAGCCTTCAAATGGATCAGGTGGCCTTTCCGATTCTGCTCGCCTGGCAGCTCGGCCGGTGGGATGCAACGATGTGGGCCAAAGTGCTCAAGTCGGCCGACTTCATCGTCGCGAACGGACCAAG
>JANONY010000255.1:0-2076 GCA_031421055.1 Actinomycetes bacterium
ATTCCCGCTGGCAGCGACTCCGGCCACCGGGTTCACGCAGGCCGAAGACGATCTTCGCAGCGGTCTGATACGGCACGGAGATCCGCAAGCCCCTCGAGGGCCCGCAGAAGCCGCAGCCGATGAGCTACCCGTTGCTCCGGCGGCCCAGTGTTCTTGAATGGCGAGATTGTCGCTGTCACGAGCTACGGCTACACCGACAACTGCCGGTACCTCGGCGGCTACCCAGCGACTCGACATTGCGTCGGTCGCCAATTGGCTAGCGTCGTTCGGCCTGTAGCCGACCGCCAGCCAGAACGCGGCGCACTCGGGGAAGCGAGAGGGCAATCCCACACGCGGCTGAGCACAGCGGCATGCCAAACGCGATCGCGGCGATATAGGCGAGGAAGAGAATTTCGCTCGAACTGCTCTCGGCAAGAGTCGGGAAAATTAGGTCGGTTGCCAGCACGAGCAGCACGATCAGCGGGAACACTCCGAATGCGACGGGAGCCCACAGGCGGCACATCGCAAAGAGCACAGTCAGACTGATGAGCCACGCGGCGAGCGCCATGACGCCAGCCGAGAGAAGGCCCTGCGTGCCCGCCATCTGCACGGCAAGGTAGGCGGCTTCGCCCCACGACTCATTGAGGGACTGAATATGGGGTACGGTGCCGACCGCCTGCATGCGCATGACTCCGGCAACCACGAGAAAACCCCCGGCGAGTACGCCGAAGACGCTCGTAGCACTGTAGGCAAGCGTGGCCATGTGGGCGGTGATGCGATAGATGCCAACCACCGCCACCACGAGTAGTGCGCCACCGATGACAAGTGCGAGGCCCGAGTATGAGTACGAGGTGCCGTGCTCGTTGAGGTACGCGAGGCTGTCGGCTGGATTGTCTCCGTCACCGCGGGCGAGGTTGCCCGGTGCAAATTCGATCACACTGGCCAGTACGGTGGCGATGCCGCTGAGTGCTAGCGCGATGCCTGCCGCGGGTCCATGGAGTTGCGTATCTGTCATGCTCGACAATCTAGACCTCTGCCGAGCGACCACGCTAGGCCAAGAGCCGAGACTGTCTGAGTGGTGCGCCCTCGGCTAGGATCACATCAACCGTGAGGAATTTATGAGTAGAGACGACTTTGACCCCCGGTTCGACCCAGCATTCCAGCCCGGTTTCGTCGGAGAACCCACGACGCAATCCAACCGTCACAAGAATCCGGCGCTGCAGGCACTCGAAGCCGCGAGAGAACAGGCCGAGCACGTGCCGCTCGCGGGCATCGATGCAGAGACAGAACCCGAGGTTCACGCGAGGCGCGTCAACCCGTTCCTGATTGCGCTGGGCATACTGGCGTTCGCGCTCATTATGGGCGGCGTGCAGGGCATTCGAACGGTGCAAAGCGCCTACGAGAATGCAAATAGCGGCTCCAACATCGACTACATGACCATCAGCATGCTCTCGTATGGCGCACCGCTCTCGATCACTCTCGGGGCCGCGATCATTGCTGGCTTGCTGTTCATGTACGCGAGCGCGTGGCAGCGCCGGGTGTAGCGATGTTCGAGTCGCCAGACGAGCGTGAGCGCCGAGCAATCGGTGTCACGTGCGGCGACCTTCACCTCAACCAGACCGCTCCGTCGGGCGATCTCGCAAATGTGGTTCTCGGCCACGCAATCCAGAGGGCGCCGGCGGGGCGAATACGCTCGGCGATCGGCCAGATCTCGCCCAGATCTGGGGTGGCGACTGCATCCCACACAGAGCCGGGCGTGACGCCCAGCTTCTTCAATTGCGGCGTGGCGCAGTGTGCAGATTCCACGAGATCATTGTCAACCTCAGCGGGGTGGATGTGCGTCGAGAGAGTGTGAGTGTCGATACAGCGGTACAGGTCTCGCTAGACCTCGAGCAGTTCGTCGCGCACGAGTACCCCAAAGTTGTCGCGGCGGTCGGGCTCATCACCGGTGATCGTCAAGGCGCGGCCGATGCTGTGCAGGATGCGATTCTCGGGTTCATTGCGAACCCGCCGAAGCATCCCGTCAACAACGTCGCGGCCTGGATCACGGTGGTTGCAAGCAATCGCGTTCGCGACGCGTACCGGCGCCAAGGCGCG
>JANONY010000256.1:0-6615 GCA_031421055.1 Actinomycetes bacterium
TCGTCGACAACCAGGACTTTGGCGTTCATGACCCTCTTTACTCGCCGGGCTGCGCACCGCAAAACAGGGTGCGGATGCTTTCGCACAAGAGTAGTCGAGTGTGACAGCATAAGGGCGAGATGCGCTCGCTTTGGCGGCCGCACAAGAGCTCGCAGGAGGGCGCAGACGTGAGCGACGAAAACAACTGGCAGTCGCCCTCTGGCACTGGCCAGGCGGCCGAGGGATCGCCCTGGTCGCCCCCGCACAGCGGCTCGACAACTGGCACGGATGCGGCACCGTCCTGGCAACAGCAGCCGGCCCCAGCGGTGTGGGCTCCACCCCCGAAGCCCGGCCTTATTCCCCTCCACCCGCTCTCGTTCGGCACCATCATCGGCTCGTCGTTTCGCGTGATGCGCCGCAACCCCGGCCCGACTTTCGGGATATCTGCGGGGCTCTATGGGTTCATCCTGATCGTCTACGCACTGCTGCTTGGTGCCTTCTTCGTGTTCGCCGAGGGGCGTGTCACCTCGGCCGCCACCGACGATCAGAACGACATTCTCGCTGGGGCCGCCGGCCTCTTCCTGTTGCTCAGTTTCATTCCGATCGGGCTCGCGATCGCGGCGGCAGGCATCGTGCAGGGAATCCTGTCGCTTGAGGTGTCGCGCGCAACCCTGGGCGAGAGGCTCAAGCTGTCTGGACTGTGGCGACTCGCCCGTGGGCGCCTCGGCACCCTCGTGCTGTGGGCCCTGCTGACCACCGCCGCTCTTGTGGCGTTCGTTGTGCTAGCCGCAGTCATTGCTACTGGCATCACGCTGGGGGTCACGCTCGCCTCGGTGGCCTCGACATCCGGTTCTGGTTCGGTCGATCCGACAGCGATGGTCGGCGCCACGCTCCTTTCCATGGGCGTCACCTTTGTCGTCATGCTCGGCGTTCTGGCGCTGAGCGTGTGGCTCGGCATTAAGACGGCACTCGTGCCGAGCATCATCGTGCTCGAGCGACTCGGTCTCTTTGCGTCGATCGCGCGCTCCTGGCGCCTGACGCGCAACAACTTCTGGCGCACCTTCGGCATTCAGGCGCTCATCTCGGTGATCGTCAACGTCGCCACCAACATCGTCGCTTTCCCCCTGCAGATCGCGATATTCCTTACGCAGTCGCTCGTAAACCCGCTGTCCGACCCAGGCACTTCGATCATCTTTGGCATCGTTCTGGGGGTCGTCTCGGCACTCTTGCTCACCGTCGTTGGCGCGATTGGGCTTGTCATGCAGTCGTCGTCCCTCGCGCTCGTGTACATCGACATCCGCATGCGCAAAGAAGGGCTCGACTTAGAGCTACTGCACTATGTGGAGGCGAAGCGCACCGCGCAGGGCGGCGTCGGCAACCCGTACGAGCACGTGGCTAGCGCCAGCCGCCCGGCCGTCGCACAGCCGGGCACAGGCTCTCCCTGGGCATGATCAGACTTGCTCTCGCCGAGCTCGTTTTCGCCGGCGGCTTTCCCTGCGATGTTCCGGTAGACCCCGACCGGCCAGAGGCACGACAGCTGCTCGAGAGCGAGTTGGCCAAACCTGAGTACCAGGCGGCCAAGCCCACGTGGTTCGACGAACTGGCTGGCAACTTCGTTGAATGGCTGCTCGGTTTGCAGCCGGGCCAGGGGCAGGGGGGCGCGCCGTCGTCTGGCCTGCTGGTGATCCTTCTGATCCTGCTTGGGCTCGCGGTTATTGCCTTCCTGGTCTTCGGACTTCCACGCATCAACCGTCGAAGCAAGGTCGTCGGTTCGCTGTTTGGCGAGGATGATGCGCGCACCGCTGCGCACATGCGCGCCGCCGGACGCGAAGCGGCTTCGCGCGGTGACTATGTGACAGCCATCGCCGAGATGTTCAGGTCGATTGCCAGAGGACTCGCAGAACGCTCGGTGCTGACGACAAGTCCGGGCACGACGGCTCACGACTTCGCGACCCGCGCCGCCGGCGCGTTTCCCGACAGCGCCAGCCAACTGGCGAGCGCCGCCGCCGCTTTCGACGAGGTTCGGTACCTCGGTCGCGACGGTTCGGCAGAGCAGTACGACGCGATCGCGAGGCTTGAGCAGCAACTGCGAGCCGCGCGTCCGGCGCACTTTGAGGCGATCGACGCATGACCGACACCGGCCAGCTCATCATGACGCCCACGTTCGCCAGGTTCGTGCGGCGCTCGCTGACCTGGATCGGCATCATCAGCGCGGTGCTGTTGATCGCGCTCGTGGTGGCAGTGCTTCGGTCGGCCACGGTTGTGGCCTCTGAACCCATGTCGGCGACGAGCGCGGGGCCTACGGGCGCGCGAGCCCTCGTCGAGGTTCTGCGCAATCAGGGTGTTGACGTTGTCGTGACTGACTCTCTCAACGCAACTGCCGATGCAGCGCGCGAATACGACGACGCGACACTTTTCGTGTACGACATCGACTACGCGCTCGACAAGCAGCAGCTGACGCGGATGCTGACCCTGACCGACACCGTTGTCGCGCTTGACCCCTCACAAGAACTGCTCGAGCTCTTCTCGCCAGCTCTGGCCCCGGCCGGGCACGTTGACGGAACGGCGACCGCCCGCTGTGGCGTCGGGGCGGCCAGCGCGGCGGAGGTACTCTCGGTCGACGGCCAGGGCTACCGAGTGCTCGACAACCGCGACGACGCCGAGATCGAGACCTGCTTCGGCAGTGGCGATGACATTTACTCCCTCATACAGATCGAGACTGACGGCAAGCGTTTCGTCGCCCTCGGGGCGCTCGAAGCTTTCACCAATGGCAAGATCCTCGCGCAGGGCAACGCCGCCCTCGGGCTCAATCTGCTCGGCTCGACGAACACTCTCATCTGGTACTTGCCTGGTCTCGACGACTACGACACCACGCAATTGCAACCCTACGAGCTGAGTCCAAGCTGGCTGATTCCTGTCTCGCTCAGCGCGTTTCTGGTCGCTATCGCCGCGATGCTATGGCGCGGGCGGCGCCTTGGGCCTCTCGTCGTCGAGAACCTACCGGTAACGGTGCGCGCCAGCGAGACAATGCGCGGCCGTGCCCGACTCTATGAGCACGCAAACGCCCGTCTGCACACGCTTGACTCATTGCGCATCGGAACCATCGCGCGACTAGCGACCGCCTGCGGCCTCCCAGTGGTCGCCACCGTCGACGACGTCATCTTCGCCACCGCCGCCGCGGCGAAGCTCGACCAAAATGACGTGCGCACACTGTTGGTTGACGCTGCGCCGACAAACGACCGTGCCCTGCTTCAGCTGAGCGACGAGCTGCTGCGACTCGAACAGCGTGTTGCCGAGAACCTTCGGCCAAACTAGTGACCACTCCAAAGAAAGAGGCAAAAGCCCATGACTGATGCGCAGTTGCGTGACGCGTTCTCGAAGGTACGTGCCGAGGTTGGCAAGGCTGTCGTCGGCCAGGACGCCGCCGTCACGGGCCTCATGGTCGCGCTGCTCGCAGGCGGCCACGTGCTGCTCGAAGGAGTACCCGGTGTGGCCAAGACTCTGCTCGTGCGTACCCTCTCGCACACGCTCAAGCTGGAGACCAAGCGCGTACAGTTCACGCCAGACCTCATGCCCGGTGATGTGACGGGCTCGCTCGTGTACGACGCAAAAGCCAGCGAGTTCGAGTTTCGCAAGGGGCCGGTCTTCACCAATATCCTGCTGGCCGACGAGATCAACCGCACACCCCCGAAGACCCAGTCCTCGCTGCTCGAGGCGATGGATGAGCGCCAGGTGTCGGTCGTCGGAGTCACGCTTGCGTTGCCCGTGCCATTCATGGTCTGCGCGACGATGAACCCCATCGAGTACGAGGGAACATACACACTGCCGGAGGCGCAGCTCGACCGCTTTTTGCTCAAGCTAACCCTCGATCTGCCTGAGCGGGATAACGAGATCGAGGTGCTCACGCGCCACGCCGCCGGGTTCAACCCGCGCGACCTCGCTGCGGCTGGCGTCACGTCGGTTCTCGACGCAACGAAGCTCGCTGCAGCGCAAAAGGCCGTCGCCAAAGTCGGCTCAAGCCCCGATGTCGTGGCTTACGCCGTCGACCTCGCGCGCGCGACACGGCAGTCACCGAGCATCAAGCTCGGTGTTAGCCCTCGCGGCACAACAGCGCTGCTTGCCGCGAGCAAGGCGTGGGCCTGGCTGAACGGCCTCGACGCCATCACCCCGGATCACGTACAGGCGATGGCGCTTCCGGTGCTGCGCCATCGACTTCAGCTTCGACCAGAAGCGGAGCTTGAGGGAGTCACGCCCGACGCAATCCTGCGCTCGATCCTGCAACAGGTTCAGGTGCCGATCTAGCCATGGCCGTCTCCGGCAGGTTCGTGATCTTGGTGGCACTCGGCGTCGTGCCGACCGTGTACTTCAACGACCCCGCCGCGCTCGGATGGTGGCTGCTGCTCGTACTCGCGGTGAGCATCATCGACGTCGTACTGGCCGGATCGCCGCGAGGGCTCGTGTTCGAGCGGGAGGCACCGGCGGCTATTCGACTTGGCGAAAGCGCATCCGTTCGTCTGCTGTTCACGAACACGGGGCGCCGCGCCGTCCGCGCACTCGTGCGGGATGCCTGGCAGCCGTCAGCCGTGGCCAGCCCGCGCACGCACTCCGTCACGATTCCTGCGCGCGAGCGTCGCGCGATCACCACCACTCTTACCCCGTTTCGCCGGGGCGAGCGACGCTCCCACTGGGTAACGGTTCGGTCTTTCGGCCCGCTCGGTGTGGTCGCCCGCCAAGCGAGCATCGCGGTGCCCGGCGTGCTTCGGGTGCTTCCGCCATTCAACTCACGCAAGCACCTGCCCTCGCGGCTGGCACGACTGCGAGAGCTCGACGGCGCCACCAGCGTGATGGTGCGTGGGCAGGGCACCGAGTTCGACTCGCTGCGCGACTACGTGCGGGGCGACGACGTTCGCTCGATCGACTGGCGGGCGACCGCCCGCCGCAAAGATCTGGTCGTGCGCACCTGGCGACCAGAGCGCGATCGTCGAGTGGTCATCATTGTCGACTCCGGCCGCACCGCCGCCGCACGCATCGACAACGAGCCGCGCCTCGACACGGCATTCGAATCAGCCCTACTGCTTGCCGCCCTCGCAACTAGGGCAGGCGACCGCGTCGACCTCGTGATCTACGACAGGCGCGTGCGCGGTCGAGTGCAGGGCGCGACCGGGCCGGAGCTGCTCAACCGCATGGTGAACACCATGGCGACCGTCGAGCCCGAGCTCATCGAAATGGACTGGAACGTCGTGCCCGGCCTCGTGCGCTCGGTGACGGCCAACCGGGCACTCGTCGTCATCGCCACATCCATCGACGCTCCAGGGGCGTCACGTGGCCTGCTTGCCGTGCTTCCGCAACTGACCAAGAAGCACCTCGTGGTCGTCTCGAGCGTGGTTGACCCCGACGTGCTCACGACCTCGCGCGAACGCCAGAATCGCGACGAGGTCTACCTTGCCGCGGCGGCCGAGCGAGCTCTACTCGACATGGCTCGCGTCTCCGCAGCTATCCGCCAATCGGGAGCGGATGTGGTGACCGGCTCGCCCGCCGAGCTTCCGCCCGCGCTGTCAGATCGATACCTCGCTCTCAAGGCCGCTGGGCGACTTTAGCTTTCGCCGATCCGCTCGACTGGTCTAGCTTGGGGGAATGGCTAAACCAACCGTTTCCACTTCCCCCACAACCACTGTCGTCTCCCCCGCCGTCACGTCCATCTGGTCGGTGCTCATTGCCGAGGCTTTCGGCACCTTCGTACTCGTCTTCGCCGTCATCGGAACAGCCGTGTTCACGGCAGACCCGCTCAAGGTCGCGCTCGCTGCCGGGCTCGCCGTGCTCGCCGCGATCTACTCGGTCGGCCACATCTCTGGCGGCCACTTCAACCCCGCCGTCAGCCTTGGCTTCGCCCTCGCAGGGCGTTTTCGCTGGGGGCGGGTCTGGCAGTACGCGATTGCGCAGATCATCGGCGGCATCGTTGCAACGAGCATCCTGTTTCTCATCGCGTCAGGAGGGCCTGCTGGCTTCGCTAAGGCTGCAGCAGAGGGCGGCTTTGCCTCGAACGGCTTCAATGAGCTGTCACCAGGCGGCTTCAGCCTTCTGGCCGTGGTCATCACCGAGGTCGTGCTGACCGCGGTGTTCTTGTACGTCATCCTCAGTGTCACCGACGCGCGCAACACCACGGCCATCACTCCGCTCGTGGTCGGACTCACGCTGACCGTGATCCACCTCGTCGCGATTCCGATCAGCAACGCGTCGGTCAACCCTGCGCGCTCGATCGCTACCGCGATCTACGGGGGGCCGGAGGCTCTCGCCCAGCTGATCGTCTTCATTGTCGCGCCGCTGTTCGGGGCCACAATCGCAGGACTCTCGTACCGCTTCCTGTTCGCCCGCGACGCAGACTAGCCGCACGACCGAGCTGACCGTGGGCTCCTAGCCGGCGGTCAGTCGTCGTGCGCCCGCCTCGAACTCGTCGAGATCGCCCGTCTCGCCGAGTCGGTGGGCTCGTCGGCCGAGCAGCCACTGGTACGCGAGAAATAGCACGAGCGCCAGAGTGCCGATGCCGATCTTGATCGGCCATGGCCAGTCTCGCTTTGTCACGTAACCCTCGATGACGCCACTCATCAGCAGTGAGAACGTTAGGGCTACCGCGACAAT
>JANONY010000257.1:0-1981 GCA_031421055.1 Actinomycetes bacterium
TAGCTCGGTGCCGCAGCATCAGCGAGAAGCACGTAGGGGTTAGCCGCGAGCACTCCCCAGAAGTAGTCGAAGCGTGGAACGTTGTAGCTCGACGTTTGCGGTGGCAAGCAACGCAGATCGTCCGGGAGGCCGGTCTGCGGATCGATGTCCCCCGAGTAGTCGAGGCTGGTGAAGGTGGTGCGCTGTTCGCTCGTGTTCGCGAGTCCAAGGAGGCCGAACGCGATCAGCGTGCCGATGCTGAGGGCGGCGACCACCAAGTAGGTGACTACGATCGACAGGATCGGCTTGGTCAGCAGCCCAGACAACCCAACCCCGATGGCGGCTATCACTCCGACCTCGAGCGCGAGCACGACGAGCGAAATGACAAGCGTGCTCACCTCGACGTTGCCGCGAAAGAGGGCAAAGAGCAGGAACGGTACAGCGACCGCAAGAAACGCGAGGGCGGTGATCCACGCGGCAACGAACTTGCCGAGGATGATCTGCGCGGTGCTCACCAGAGTCACTTGTGTTGTGGCGAGAGTGCCAGTGTCGCGGTCGCCGTTGATCGAGTTGCCACTGAGCGCCGGCGCGACCAGTGTGCCGAGTAGTAGGACGAAATAGATGACGCTCGAGTAGAGCGGGGAGCCGACACCCAGCCCGTCCTGGAATGTGCCAGAGATCACCCAGACGGCGAGAGTGACAACGCCGACGAGGAAGAAGAACACGCCGAGCAGCACGTACCACGCGACACCGCGCACGCGTTGGCGCAGCTCGAGGGCGATGATGGTGCCGAGTCCAGAGAAGAAGTTTTTCACTTCTTGCCACCCTTCGCGAGGTCGAGGAATGTGTGTTCGATTTCGCCGATCGCTGGGGCAAACGTGCTCACGGCGACCCCTGCCTTGACGAGCTTGGTGAGCAGGGCTGACGCGGCGAGCTCGCCCTCGAATGGCACCAGCAGGTCGGTGCGATCCACGGAGATGTCTTTCTCGGCGATCCCGGCCTTGATGAGGGCGGTGCGAAGCGCCGCGGTATCCGCCGCCTTAATGCGCCAGGGCCGCGAGGTCTTCTTCGTTTTCGCGATGGCCTCGTTCGAGGCCGTCACTCCCGCCTCGATGTAGACGACGCTGTCGGCCATCTCGTCGAGTTCTGCCAGCACGTGGCTCGTGACGAGCACGGTACCGCCGGCGTGGGCGAACTCGCGCACGAGAGTGCGCAGCTCAACGCGCGCCACCGGATCGAGGCCAGACGCTGGCTCATCGAGCAACAGCACACTCGGCCGATGCACGAGTGCGCGGGCCAGCGATAAGCGCTGCTTCTGGCCGCGCGAGAGTACGCGCGTTGGCTTTTCGGCGAGTTCTTCTAGACCGACGGTGCCGATCAACTCGGCCGCGCGCTCGCGCGCCGTCGCCGCGTCGAGCTGGTACAGGCGGCCAGTCACCTCGAGGGTGGTACGCACCGACAGAGTCGCCCACGAACCGAGGGTGTCGGGCATCCATCCGATTGCCCGCCGAACCGCCGCCGTTTGCGTCAGCGGGTCGTGCCCCGCGATGCGGATTTCGCCACTATCTGGCGCGAGCAGCGACGCGAGCATGAGCATGAGGGTGGTCTTGCCAGAGCCGTTTGGTCCGATGAGCGCTGTCACCTCGCCCGGCTTGGCGTGCAGGCTCGCCGCTCGCACCGCATGCACGGTTCCGAACGAGCGCGCCAGGTCGGTGACGACGATGCCGTCATTGACGACTATCGCGCCATTGTGAGTCACTGTCACATCCATGGTCATGGTTGCGAGCTTAGCAACCTCTGTCAGAATCATTGGCATGGCCAATCCTGTGAATCCACCCCGTGGGATGCGTGACTTCCTACCCGCAGAGAAGGCCAACCGCGACCGCGTGCTCGACCTCATTGTCGACACCTACCGTGCACACGGTTTCAGCGAAATCGAGACTCCCGTGGTCGAAGACTCGTCGCGCCTCAACGCTGGACTCGGCGGAGACAACGAGAAGCT
>JANONY010000258.1:0-12511 GCA_031421055.1 Actinomycetes bacterium
TCCTCGTTTAGCGTCGCTCATGTCGTGACGTGTCGAGGCCGCGGCGTACGCTCTAGCGCTAGACCTTCTTGTCGTCCCAGAGTCCGATGCGGTTGCCCTCAGAGTCGGTGAAGTAGGTGTAGCGGCCCATCTCCCCCATCGAGATGATGTCGCCGATCGGCGAGCCGCCAGCCTTCGCAATTGCATCGAGCGAGTCCTCGATGAAGTCGACCGTGATGACAACGGTTGGTGCCGTCGGCTCCTCGCGCTTGTGGATGTCGCCGCCGATGACCCCAGTCTCCCCCTCGTCGCCGCCGGGGTGAATCATGAGCGTTTCTGGGTCAATCTCGTCGTAAGTCCAGCCGAATACTGAACTGTAGAACGACCTGGCGCGGCTAACATCGTCGGCCGGAATCTCGAAGTGCTGCACTTTTCCCATGCCACGACTCTGGCGGCGCCGGGTGTGGGTGTCAATGCGAACTTGGCAGCGTAGGTGACGAGCCTGAGGCGGAGCAGCGGGGCGAGAACTAGCGGCGTTTCTTCTTCGGCGCCCACGCCTTGTAGGGCGAGACGCTCGGCTCGTCGGGCAGCCAGAAGCGCCAGGGGTAGTCCGCTCCCCCACCCGGGCCAGAGACTCCGGTGCGAAGCCCGGTGAGGTGGTCGGATGTGACGGCCGGCAGGTCAAGACGCGCTCGCGAAGACCCTAGGTCGGCTCCATCATCGGCCAGCCCGATACCGAGGGCGATGGTCAAGCGGGCCGGGCCGCGCGCGAGGTCGGCGTCTCTGCGGGAGGTGGGGCGGCGCATCCGGGCAATGTCGACGCCGTCAACTATCTCGCCCGCTCGCAACAGCACAGCGGACGCGTCACCACGAGGCGAACAGACCACGTTTGCGCATACGTGCAGCCCGTACGTGAGGTACGTGTAGAGGTGACCCGGTGGGCCGAACATCGTGCGGTTCTTGACGCCCTCGCGATGGTAAGCGTGGGATCCCGGATCGGTGCCGACGCCGAGGTAGGCCTCGACTTCGGTGATGCGTAGGGCCACGTCATCCACGGTCAAAATTGCGCCGAGCAGCAGTGGTGCGACCGTGGTGGCGGGCGCCTCGAAGACCGCTCGGTCGAGGAACACTAGCCCAGCAGTAGGCCGTTGACTGCGGCGTACACGACGACCCCAACGAGAACTAGGACCGCGACCCCAACCAACAGCGGCAACAACCACGGGTACTTCGGCGTCACTGGCGCCGGCTTCTCGCGGCGCTCGATCGTGATGATGGGCTTCTTCATGTGGTGCTCCCTGGGCTAAGCGTGCGAACGCGACTAGTCAAAAGGTCGAGCTGCTCTTTAACTCGCGTCGGCGCTGTGCCGCCGATTCCGTCGCGGCTCGATACGGAGCCCTCGACGTTGAGCACCGCACGAACCTGCGGCGTGAGCTTGGGCGAGATAGCGGCGTACTGCTCGTCGGTCGGCTGGTGGAGGTCCATGCCGTTCTGCTCGCAGAAGCGCACGAGCGCCCCGCTGATCTCGTGCGCTTCGCGGAACGGCACGTGCTGGCGCACGAGCCAGTCGGCGACGTCGGTGGCGAGCGAGAATCCCTGCGGGGCAAGCGAAGCCATGCGTTCGAGGTTGAACCTCAGGCTTGCGACCATCCCGGTAAATGCCGGCAGCAGAACCTCGAGCGTGTCGACCGAGTCGAATACCGGCTCTTTGTCTTCTTGCAGGTCACGGTTGTAGGCGAGCGGTAGGCCCTTGAGCGTGGTCAACAAGCCGGTCAGGTTGCCGACGAGGCGGCCAGACTTTCCGCGAGCGAGTTCTGCGATGTCGGGGTTCTTCTTCTGCGGCATGATCGAAGATCCGGTCGAGAAGGCATCGTCGAGCTGGACGAACCCGAACTCTCGGGTGTTCCAGATGATGATCTCTTCGGCGAAACGCGACAGATCGATGCCGAGCTGAGCGGCAATGTAGGCGAACTCGGCGACGACGTCGCGGCTCGAGGTCGCGTCGATCGAGTTCTCTGCGGGGCCGCTGAGGCCGAGAGCAGCCGCGACGAGAGCGGGGTCTAGCCCGAGACTTGTGCCGGCGAGGGCTCCCCCGCCGTAGGGGCTGGTGCTGGCCCGCACACGCCAATCGCGCAGGCGTTCGAGGTCACGCACGAGCGGCCACGCGTGGGCTAGCAGGTGGTGGGCAAGCAGCACCGGCTGCGCGTGCTGCAGGTGAGTTCTGCCAGGCATGATCGCGGTGCCCGCGTTCTTCGCTTGGCCAGCAATCGCACCGATCAGCTCTGCCACCAGATCGCCGATGATCGCGCCGTGGTCGAGCAAATACAGTCGGATCAGGGTCGCAATCTGATCGTTACGGCTTCGCCCCGCACGAAGCTTGCCCCCAATCGCGGCACCGGCGATATCGATGAGACCGCGTTCGAGGGCCCCGTGCACGTCTTCGTCGGTGTCTGCGGCGACGAAGCTGCCGTCATCCACTACCGCCTTCAGCTTCGCTAGCGCTTCGAGCATCTGGATGTGCTCGAGCGGACTGAGATAGCCCGCCTTGTGCAGCGCGGCGGCGTGCGCCTTCGAGCCGGCGAGGTCGTAGCCGGCGAGTCGCCAATCGAAGTGCGTCGACCTGCTCAGGCGCGCGAGCTCTGGCGACGGCCCGCTGGAGAAGCGGGCGCCCCAGAGGGAGCCCGTGTTGGTCGCGCTCTCTGCGGGCGTCGCCTCGTCGGTCACGCTACTTCAGGTCCCGTCGGGCGCTGATCTTGCTCGGCAGCGACCAGATTTCGATGAAGCCCTTGCTCAGCGATTGGTCGAATGTGTCGCCGGTGTCATAGGTCGCCAAGCTGAAGTCGTAGAGACTCTGCTCGCTCCTTTGACCGGTGACGACGGCGCGTCCGCCCTGGAGTTTGAGGCGGATGTCGCCGGAGACGTACCTTTGCGTGTCGTCGATGAAGACATCCAAACTTCTCTTCAGACCCGAGTACCAGAGACCGTCATAGACGAGGTTCGCCCACTCCGACTCGACGCCGCGCTTGTAGCGGTTGAGGTCGCGTTCGAGGGTGAGGCTCTCGAGCGCCTCGTGTGCAGCGATGAGCGCGATTGCCGCCGGGGCTTCGTACACTTCGCGGCTCTTGATGCCAACTAGGCGATCCTCGACCACATCGATTCGCCCGACACCGTGCTTGCCTGCAAGCTCATTCAATCTCTCGATGATCGCGAGCGGGCTCATGGCTGCGCCGTCGATCGCGGTCGGAATGCCGCGCGTGAAGGTGATGACAATCTCGTCGGCTTCGCGGTACACATCGGGGTCTTTGGTGTACTCATAGAGGTCTTCAATCGGAGCGTTCCACGGGTCTTCAAGGAACCCGGTCTCGACCGCGCGGCCCCACACGTTCTTGTCGATCGAGTACGGGTTGGCGGCGCTCTGCCGAATCGGGAGGTTGTGCTCCTCCGCGTAGAGGATCGCCTTATCGCGCGTGAGGGCGAGGTCTCGCACCGGCGCGATGCTCGTGAGCTCTGGCGCGAGGGCGGCAACGGCGGCCTCGAAACGCACCTGGTCGTTGCCCTTTCCGGTGCAGCCGTGCGCGACGCTGTCAGCGCCGAGCTTCTTCGCCGTGATCGCGAGGTGCTTGGCAATGACCGGGCGGCTCAGCGCGCTCACCAGCGGGTAGCGCTTCTGGTAGAGCGCGTTGGCCTTGAGAGCCGGCATCAGGAAGTCGTTGGCGAACTCCTCCTTCGCGTCGACGACGATCGCCTCGACGGCGCCGCAGTCCAGGGCACGCTGACGGATGTCTTCCATGTCTTCGCCGCCCTGCCCAACATCAACAGCGAGGGCTACAACCTCTCTGCCGGTGGCGTCCTTGAGCCAGCCGATGCCAACAGAGGTGTCGAGGCCGCCAGAGTAGGCGAGGACGACGCGTTCAGCCATGTGTGGTTCTCCTAGTTTTCGCTGTCAATTGTATTCGCGCTTGACGGCGGGGAAATGTAATCGAGCGCGCTCAGTCGAGGAACGCAAACGAGGCGATGAAGTTTTCGTCGCGGCCGTCGTCGAACTCGTCAACGAGGATCAGGTAGTGCACGTCGTTGTGGGCCGTGACGACAAAGCGCATTCCACTACTATCGCCGGGCCGGTCGATGATTCCGGTGAGGGCTATCTCGCCGTCGATCGTCACCGACTCGGTTTCTCGAACCGTCGCCCCGGGTTCCGCCTCCACCATGCCGTTGACCGAGCTCATGAATATGCGTGGCAGGTCGGTATCGGGGATGGCCAGTGCCGAGACGTCAGTCGAACTGACGAAGTAATAGCCTGGCCCCCACTCCGTCTGGTTTGACGTGTGATTCTGCCCCTCGTGCGTGCTGACGCGCCCTTCGCCAGGGGCTTCGATCGAGTACCCCTCGGCCTCCGAGGTGTACGTCTGCAAGACGCCAGTGTCGTCGCCTTCGCCTTCGCCTTCGTCTGACCGTGGCTCATCGATGGTCTCAGCCTGCGACGCGGAAGCGACCCAGGCAAGTACGCGGATGGCGACTTGTCCGGCGAAGAAGGCACCGGTGCCAAGCACCAGGCCAATCGCAATCGCGATCAGAATCATCCACCGCCTAAAAAACGAGGGCTTCGCGGTCGGCACGGGAGGGGTTGGTGAGTCTGTCATGATCTGCGCCTTAGTCGAGGAACGTGAATGAGGCGAGGAAGTCTTCATCGCTGCTGTCGTCCGCCATTTGAGCGACGATCAGGTACTGCCGGTAGTTGTGAAGCACAACGACAAATCGAGCGGGGCCGGAGGGCACGTCGATCACTCCAACCGCAGCCGTCTCACCCTTAAAAGTAACGCGGTCGTTCTCACCGAGTGTGGCGCCGGTAGTACTGGCAAGCATGCCCGACACGGAGTTGGTGAGGATTGAGTCGGTCGGCTCGTCATAGTCCTCGGGGAACTCGACCATTTGGATGTAGTACTCCCTCGTTCCCACGGCCCAGCTCGACTGCACTTTGCGATACTCGGGGCCAAACGCCGCGGACGCCGACTCGAAGACCTGCGGCTCGTAGCCGATCTCAACCGAAAAGGCGCCTGCTTCCGAAACGTAGACCTCTGGGGTTGCCGACTCACCCGACTCAGTAGCGGTAGGGGTAGGTGTCTGCGCGCTTGAAACGGCTGTTGGGAGAACGTGCACCAGCAGTTGGAGCCCGAGGTACGCGCCAACTGCTGCAGCCAAGCCCGCGACGAGCGCGACGATGAGACGGCGGCGCAGGGAGTGGGCCGGTCGCATCGGCTCGACGGCAGACGGGGTCACTTCAGTCATGTGAGGGTTCCTCTCGGGTTTGGCACGAGCTTAGTTGTTGCGGGCTAGAAGCCAGACCAGCAGCGCCTTCTGGGCGTGCAGGCGGTTTTCGGCCTCGTCCCAGATGACGCTCTGCGGGCCGTCGATCACCTCGGCGCTCACCTCGAAGCCGCGGTCGGCGGGGAGGCAGTGCAGAAACAGTGCGTCTGGCTTGGCCAGCGCCATGAGTTCGGCGTTGACCTGGTAGGCCCCGAAAGTCGCGATGCGTTCGGCCTTTTCCGCCTCCTTCCCCATCGAGACCCAGGTGTCGGTGACGACGACATCGGCACCGGCGACGGCTTCGTTCGGGTCGGTGTAGAGCGTGACCGAGCCGCCGTTGGCTGCGGCGGCGGTGTCTGCGTCGGCGACGACGGCGTCGTCTGGCGAGTAGTCAAGCGGCGAAGCGACGCGGATGTGCACGCCGGCAACCGCGCACGCCAAGAGATAGGACTGCGCCATGTTGCTTGCGCCGTCGCCGAGGAAGGTGACGGTCTGCCCGGCGAGCGTGCCGCGGTGCTCGCGAATCGTCAGCAGGTCGGCGAGCAGCTGGCAGGGGTGAAAGCTGTCTGACAACGCGTTGATGACCGGCACCGTGGTGCCTGCCGACATCTCTTCGAGCCCCGACTGCGCGTAGGTGCGCCAGACGATCGCCGCCACCTGACGCTCAAGTACGCGTGCGGTGTCGGCGGCCGTCTCTTTGCCGCCGAGCTGGCTGTTGGCGGTCGAGATGATCAGCGGCGAACCGCCGAGATCGGCGATGCCGACCGCAAACGACACGCGCGTGCGGGTCGACGACTTGTCGAAGATCACGGCAACGGTCTGCGGCCCGGCGAGCGGCTTCAGCTGGTAGCGGTCAGCCTTGAGCTTCTCAGCGAGATCGAGAATCTCGGTCTGCTCTGCCTGCGTCAGGTCGTCGTCGCGAAGAAAATGGCGGGTCATGCTGAAGCCTCCACAGCTGCCGTGAAAATGGTCACAAACTCGGCGATCTCGTCGTCGCCGACGATCAGCGGCGGTGCGAGTCGAATGCTCGAATCGGTCGCCGCATTGATGATGAGTCCGAGCTCGAGCGCCGCGGCCGCAACCTGATCGGCAACCGGCTTGCTCAACCCGATGCCGATGAGCAGGCCTGCGCCGCGCGTTTCCGCGACCAGCGGCAAGCCAGCCACAGCGTCTCGAATCTGCGCCCCGCGCAGGTGCGCATTCTCGATCAGGCCGGCCCGCTCGATCTCGGCGATCACGGCGTTCGCCGCACCGGTCGCGAGGGGGTTGCCGCCGAAGGTCGAGCCGTGTTGTCCCTTGCCGAAGAGGTCGGATGCGGCGCCGAAGGTCACGAGAGCGCCAATCGGAACTCCCCCAGCGATTCCCTTTGCGATCGCGACCGCGTCAGGGACGATACCGTACTGCTGGTAGGTGAACCACGAGCCGGTGCGCCCCGCCCCGGTCTGAATCTCGTCGAGAATCAGCAGGGCGCCGTGGGTGGTGCACAACTCGCGCGCACGCTGGAGGTAGCCCTCCGGCAACGGGATGACCCCGGCCTCGCCCTTGATTGGTTCGAGAACCAAGGCCGCTACCTCATCCGAGATCGCTGCCTCAAGCGCCTCGATGGTCGAGTCAATGTGCACGACCTGCGGAATGAGTGGCTCAAAGTCGACGCGCAGCGCCGGCTTGCCGGTCAGGGCGACCGAGCCGGTCGTTCGACCGTGGAAAGAGTTCTCGAGCGCGAGGATCGTGCCGTGCTGCTTATTGCGCCGCGCGAGCTTGATCGCAGCCTCGATCGCCTCTGCACCCGAATTGGCAAAGAAAACCCGCCCTCCCTCGCCGGCGCCGGTGATGCGCACCAGGTTCTGGGCGAGCTCGATCTGCTGCGGGCTCGCGAACAGATTGGAGACGTGCGCGAGCGTGGCGATCTGGCGGCTCACCGCCTCGACCAGCGCCGGGTGCGCGTGGCCGAGTGAGTTGACGGCGATGCCAGCGAGAAAGTCGAGGTAGCGCTTGCCGTCCACGTCCCAGACGTAGCAACCGTTGCCGTGCGTCAGCAGGGCGCCAGGCACGGGTGCTGACTTCATCAGCACCTCGGAAAAGTCGTCACGCCATGCCATCGGGCACCACCTCAGTTCCGATTCCGCCGGTCGTGAAGACCTCGAGCAGGATGCCGTGCGGCACCCGGCCGTCAATGATTGCCGCCTTCGCGACGCCGCCCTCAACCGCATCGAGGCACGCCGTCATCTTCGGGATCATGCCCGACTCGAGGCTCGGCAGCAGTTCGCGGAGTTCGTCGACCGCGATGACGGAGACGAGGGACTCGCGATCCGGCCAATCGCTGTACAGGCCAGCGACGTCGGTGAGCACAACGAGCTTCGCTGCGTTCAACGCGATCGCGAGCGCGGCCGCTGCCGAGTCTGCGTTGACGTTGAGTAGCTGGCCGTCCGCGTCGTGGGCGAGTGACGAGACGACGGGGACTCCCCCGTGCTCGAGCACCCGCAGCACGGCCGCGGTGTCGACATCGGTGACGTCTCCGACCAGGCCGATATCAACTAGTTCGCCATCGACGACCGCGGCGCGCTTGACCCCGGTGAACATGCCCTCGACCACAACGACTCCAAGGTCGTCGCCATGCTCGCTGATGAGGTCGGCGAGCTCGGCGCTGAGCTGCCCGCTGAGCACCTCTTTCGTGACGGTCATCACCTCGGGCGTCGTTACCCGGTATCCCCCAACGAACTCGCTCTCGATACCGAGCTCTGCGAGCCGTGCAGAAATTTGTGGCCCGCCGCCGTGCACGACCACCGGGCGCACGCCGACCAGTTGTAGGTAGGCGATGTCTTCGGCGAACGCGCGCTTGAGATCTCTGTCGACCATTGCGTTTCCACCGAACTTGATGACGATCGTCTGGCCGCTGAACCGCTTGAGCCACGGCAGAGATTCGATGAGCACTGCCGCTTTCGCTGCGGCTTCGTCGTCGCCGCCCATCAGCTGCTGTACGCCGAATTCTCGTGCACGTAGTCGTGCGTGAGGTCATTGGTGAGAATCGTCGCCGTGGCATCCCCGACTTTGAGGTCGATGAGCACGTGCACCTCACGCGGACTGAGGTCGACCTCGGTCGCCGGGCGATCGGGCTCGCCCGACCTGCACACCCGTACTCCGTTAATAGTCACGTCAATCGCGTACGGGTCAAATTCTGCCTGCGTCGTTCCGACCGCAGCGAGCACCCGGCCCCAGTTGGGATCGTTGCCGAACACGGCGGCCTTGAACAGATTGTTGCGAGCGACGGATCGGCCAACGTCAACCGCGTCATCCTCCGTAGCCGCGTGAATAGTCTCAATCGCGATGTTGTGACTCGCACCCTCGGCGTCGGCCTGCAGTTGCCGGGCGAGACTCGCACAAATCTCGGTCAACGCGGCCGTGAACTCATCGGCCGACGGCGACACCTCGGATGCCCCACTCGCGAGCAAAGAGACCTGGTCGTTCGTCGACATGCAGCCGTCACTATCGAGCCGATCGAACGTGACGCGCGTCGCCGCGCGCAGCGCGTCGTCGAGTTCACTCGAGCTCAGCAGTGCGTCGGTCGTGATCACCACGAGCATTGTCGCAAGGCCGGGCGCGAGCATGCCGGCACCCTTGGCCATTGCGCCGAGCGACCAGGCGCCGCGATCGACGACCGCCGTCTTTGGTACGGAGTCGGTGGTCATGATTGCGAGGGCGGCATCCGTGCCACCCTCGTCATGGAGTGCAGAAATGCTGGCCGGAATGGCCGCTAGAAGCGTGCTGCGAAACTCTTCGCCGCCATAGCCGATGAGGCCGGTCGAGCAGACGAGCACGTCGGCGGCAGAGACGCCAAGTCCGTCGGCCACCGCCTCGGCCGTCGCGTGTGTGGTCTGAAAACCGTAGGCACCGGTGTAGCAATTGGCTCCACCGGAGTTGAGAATGATCGCAGAGACGATGCCGTCGCTCACGGCCTGTTGCGACCAGATGATCGGGTTTGCTTTGGCGCGGTTGCTCGTGAAGACGGCGGCCGCCGCAAAGTGTGGGCCACGATTCTGCACGAGGGCGAGGTCGGCGCCACCCTTCGACTTGAGTCCGGCGGCGACGCCTGAGGCGAGAAAACCCTTGGGTGCGGTGACGGTCACGGCGCGACTCCGTTCACGGTGAGACCCGCAGTCTCGGCGAGGCCGAGGGCGATGTTGGCAGACTGAATCGCGGCGCCGGCGGTGCCTTTGACGAGGTTGTCGATCGCGGTGATGGTAACGAGCCGGCCGGCGGATTCGTCAATCGCGAATCCGATCAGAGCCGTGTTCGCGCCGACCGTGTCTGCCGTGCGCGGGAAGGTTGTGGGCGGCAAAAGCTCGACGAAGGGCTCGTTGCTGTAGGCGTTTTCGAACGCTTTCTCGATTGCACCAGCGGTTGCGCCCTTGGCGAGCTTGGCGGTGCTCGTGGCTAGGATTCCCCGTGACATTGGCACCAGCATCGGCGTGAACGAGATGCTTACTTCGGTGCCAGCAGAGCGATAGAGGTTCTGCCGAATCTCCGGGTTGTGGCGATGCGAGCCGCCGACGGCATACGCCGACGCTGAACCCATGATCTCGGAGGCCAGGTATTCGGTCTTGAGGCTCTTGCCTGTTCCTGACGAGCCGACGGCGAGAACGGCGACCAGATCATCCGACTCGATCAGTCCGGCCTGGAGGGCCGGTGCGAGCCCGAGCGTGATGGCGGTGACGTTGCAGCCGGGCACGGCGATGCGCTTTGCGCCAACGATCAGGTCGCGTTGTTTCGAGCCGTCGGCGTGCACGAGCTCTGGCAGACCGTAGGTCCAGGCGCCGAAGTACTCGCCGCCGTAGAACGCGGCCCAGTCGTCGGCCGACTCGAGACGGTGGTCTGCCCCGCAGTCGATCACGAGAGTATCGGCAGGCAGCGCGGCCGTGAGCGTGCCCGACTTGCCGTGCGGCAGCGCAAGGAAGACGACGTCATGGCCTGCGAGCACCTCGGGCGACGTCTCGGCGAGAGTCAGCGATGCGAGCGAACGCAGGTGTGGTTGCGTCGAAACCAACGGTTCGCCGGCGTTCGAGAACGCGGTGACCGTCTGGATGTCGAAGTCGGGATGTGCTGCGAGCAACCGCAGAATTTCACCACCCGCATAACCGGAGGCTCCGGCGACGGCAACAGAGAGAGGAGGCATGGCTCAACCTTAAAACAGGAGTGGACGGAGGCCGGGGCAGGCGACGGGTGGCTAAAACTGGATACTCCAGTTAGCGAACCGGCGCCCCGAATCGCTCGCTCGTGCCACGACGTCGCGAAGTGCTGCTCTGCGCGCTGGTGGTGGTCACGAGTTCAGGCTACAGGCCGCGCGGCGGAAAGCACCAATCGGTACTCTTGACTCACCCGGATGGCAATTGTTCATCCCCCCAAGCAAGGAGCACCAATGGCTGACTTCGACGGTCTCATGGACCTCATCCCCATCGACCTCGTGGCCGATAAGCTCGGCGTCGACAAGAAGACCGCCAAGTCGGCGGTGTCTGCGGCGCTGCCTGCCCTCGTCGCTGGCCTTGCCTCGAACGCGAGCGATTCCAACGGTGCGGCGGCGCTCGAAAAGGCGCTAGGCAAGCACAAGACCACGAGCACGAAGCTCGCCGACGTCGACGAAAAAGACGGCGAGAAGATCGTCAAGCACGTCTTCGGCGTGAAGAAGGGCGCAGTCGTCGAAGCGGCTGCAGGCAAAGCGGATGTGACAAGTGACATCATCGCTCAGCTGCTGCCTATCCTCGCCCCGATCGTGCTCTCGTGGCTCGCCTCGCAGTTTCTCGGTGGCGACAAGAGCTCGAAAGCTGAGCCAAAGGCCGAGTCCAAGAGCGAGTCAAGCGGCGGAATCGGCGACCTTCTCGGCGGCCTGATCGGTAGCAAGCAGGGTCAAGACATGCTCGGCTCCGTGCTCGGCGGGTTGCTCAGCGGAAAGTAGGCTTCGCGCCGCGCTCGTGCTCACCGCGCGCGGCTTCGCGGACCGATCGCATCAACCTTGACGCGATCGGTCCGCTAACAGGCAGTTGGTGTCCACAGATTGCGCCGCGCGGTCCGCAGGCGCCGAGTCGCCGTGCCACGGTCTCGGGATGAACACTCCAGATACCGCCACCCTCCTGTCCCACACGCACCTGGTTCGCGACGCGGCACATGCCGGGGAACGCGACGAGTTGTACCACCGGAGCCGGCGCGGTGAGGTCACCCGCGTGTTCAGTGGGTGCTACGTCGACACCGCATACTGGGCATCACTCGGAGCTGACGACACCCACCGCGCGCTTGCCCAGCTGAGCGCGCTCACCTTCGGCGATGATCTCGTGTTCTCGCATCGAACGGCGGCGGCGCTGTGGCGGCTGCCCGTGCTCGGAGCGTGGCCCGCTCGCGTGCACGTCGCCGGGCCTCGCGGCAGCGGAGGTCGAGCCTCGGCGACGCTCGCGCGGCATGCGCTAGGAATCGAGGTCGCCGCCGAACGCGTCGGCGGCCTGCAACTGACACCGCTCGAGGTCACTGTGGTGCAGCTCGCGGCCGTTGAGCGATTCTCGGCGGGGGTCGTCGTCGCCGACGCTGCACTTCGGAGGCGGGCGCACCCGGTGCCAGGAATCTCCGCCGGTTGTGGGCGGGACGAACTGGTGCTTGCCGCCTCGAGGGTGGCCCTCAACCACGGCGGAGCGCGTGCCAGAGCAGTCGCGCACTTCGCAGACGGAAGAGCCGATCGGCCGGGCGAGTCAGTGAGTCGCGCGAGCATGCGGGCCGCAGGTATTGCCCCGCCCGAACTTCAGGTTGAGCTGTTCGGGGCAAGCGGCAAGCGGTACTTTGCCGACTTCTATTGGCGAGCCCTGCGGCTCATCGGCGAGTTCGACGGAGTCGCAAAGTACAGCGACCCCACATTCCTCGCCGGGCGGACGCCGCAGCAGGCGTTGCTAGATGAGAAGGCCCGCGAAGACGACCTCCGCGCCGTGAACCATGGCTTCAGCCGGTGGGGCTGGGACGTTGCACTGTCGCCGGCACGACTCGGTGCGCAATTGCGGAGGGCAGGGTTGTAGCGGGCCTCGCACATGCGCTTTTCGCCGCGCGCCGTTTCGCGGACCAACTGCGCCAACGTTGGTGCGATTGGTCCGCGAACCGACGGATGGAGCTGGCGCTACTCGCGCAGAGCTGCGCCGTGCCTGGCGGTCGCCAACGCGACGGCGGCATCTCGCGCCTCGCTCGCCTCAGCGGCGGTCAGCGT
>JANONY010000259.1:0-2406 GCA_031421055.1 Actinomycetes bacterium
GCCCCTGCTCGAAGCGCGGCGGCCACACCGTCACCGGTCGCCACCGTCGGGTTCGTCGTGTACTGGTACAACTGACCGGCACCGCCGCTGGCGAGAATCACGAAATCTGCATCAACGCGTCGTGACGACCCGTCGGCGAGAAGCAGATCGACCCCGACGACGCGTCCGTCAGCCACGACGAGATCTTTCATGAAGGTGTGTTCGTGCACCTCGACCGCGACCGCACGCACTGAGCTCACCAAGGCGAGTTCGATTTCGAGCCCGGTCGCATCCCCACCGGCGTGAATCACGCGGCGGTGACTGTGCGCGGCTTCGTGACCACGGGCGAGCTCGCCGCCTTCCTTGTCGAAGTCGACCCCGAGGGCAATCAGATCACGGATGCGCTGCGGCCCCTCCGTGCACAAAATCTCGACCGCGTGCAGGTCGTTCAACCCCGCACCCGCCTTCAGCGTGTCAGCAATGTGCGAGGCAACAGAGTCGTCCGGGAACATCGCGACCGCGATGCCACCCTGCGCGTACTTGGTGTTGCTCTCCGAGAGCTCTGCCTTGGTGACGAGGGTGACGCTGTGGTTTTTCGACGCCTCAAGCGCGGCGATCAGGCCGGCAATGCCAGTGCCAACTACTACGACATGTGCCATGAACTAGACCTTGGGTTTCGCTGCGAGCATGCGCTCAAGGGCGATGACGGCGTTAGCTTTCACGTCGTCGGGCACAATGATCTGGTTGAGCACCTCGCCGCGCACGAGTCCTTCGAGCACCCAGGCGAGGTAACCGGGGTGAATTCGGTACATCGTCGAGCACGGGCACACGACGTCGTCGAGGCAGAAGATCGTGTGCTGCGGAAACTCCGCTGCGAGCCGGTTGACCATGTTGATCTCTGTGCCAATCGCGAACGTCGTCGGTTCGGTGGCGCCGGCGACCGCCTTGCGAATGTAGTCGGTCGATCCAGACTCGTCGGCGACATCCACGACCTCCATTGGCGTCTCTGGGTGCACGATCACCCGAACACCGGGGTGCTCGGCGCGAGCACGGGCGACCTGCTCAACGGTGAAGCGCTTGTGCACGCTGCAGAAGCCGTGCCAGAGAATCACCTTCGCAGCCATGATCGCCTCTGCGCTATTGCCGCCCTGCGGCTTGCGCGGGTTCCACATCGGCATGAGCTCTAGCGGTATGCCCATCGCTTTCGCCGTGTTGCGGCCGAGGTGCTGGTCGGGAAAGAACAGCACCCGCTGCCCGCGCTCGAAGGCCCACTCGAGCACGGTGGCCGCGTTTGACGAGGTGCAGACGATTCCGCCGTGTTCGCCGCAGAACGCCTTGAGCGCGGCCGAAGAATTCATGTACGTGACCGGGATGACCGGCACGCGGCCCTCTGCATCCGCCGTCGTTCCATACAGGGCTTCAAGCTCGGCCCACGCCGCGGTCACCGAGTCAATATCGGCCATGTCGGCCATGGAGCAGCCAGCGGCAAGGTTCGGCAGAATCACTTTTTGCTCTGGGAGGGCGAGGATGTCTGCCGTCTCGGCCATGAAGTGCACGCCGCAGAAGACAATCGTTTCGGCGTCTGGCCGTTCGCGCGCGGCGTTGGCGAGCTGAAACGAGTCGCCGACGAAGTCGGCGTGCTGTACGACCTCATCGCGCTGATAGAAGTGCGCGAGTATCACCACTCGATCACCGAGTTCTTGCTTCGCGTCGCGGATGCGGTCGTGCAGCTGCTCGTTCGTCGCCTGCTGGTACTCAAGCGGAAGCATGCCCTGTCGCGGCGTGCCGGTCGGAATCACATCCCCCATTGACGAGCCAGGCCCGTAACCGTTGAGCGGTTGCGCGTCAAAGACCCACGGCCCCTCGGCGAGCTCTGTCGTGCAGACCGCGGCGCCATTGCTGATGCCAGAGACGATGTTCTTGATTTGCGTATCAACGGATGACACGGTCATGCCTGCCTTCTTTGTGTGCTGAGCGGACCGTTGTCGGTGAGGGCAACGGAAGAATCGTAGCGATAGAGCCTCGGTGGGCGGTGTGCTCCGCCGGTGATGCGCTGCTCTGTCGCGATAATCGATTTTGAGGCCTCGACCTGACGGCGAAAGTTCGCGGGGTCGATCGGCCGCCGCAACACCGCTTCGTGCACCTCGCGCAGCTCAGCGAGCGTGAAGGTTTCGCCGAGAAAGGCGTGCGCAATGCGGCTGTACTCCATCTTGGTGCGCAGCCGCCAGAGCGCGTAGTCGACGATCGTGTTGTGGTCGAAGGCGAGCTCGGGCAGGTCGTCGGCCGCGAACCAGCGCACGTTCTCGCCCTCGGTTGCGCGCTCTGCTTCATCGGATCGGACGAGCGCCCAGTACACAACCGAAACCACGCGCTCGCCCGGCGCGCGGTCGACGTCGCCGAAGCAGTAGAGCTGCTCGAGGTAGGTGG
>JANONY010000260.1:0-2658 GCA_031421055.1 Actinomycetes bacterium
CGCGGCAGCATCCGGTGCGGCCCCGCCCGGTGTCTGCCAGCCTTGATCGTTCGTCACTCCCCAGCCTTCCTGCGGCCGCCAAAGCGAGCGCATCTCGCCCTCATGGTGTCACACTCGACTACTCTTGTGCGAAAGCATCCGCACCCTGTTTTCCGGTGCGCAGCCCGGCGAGTAAAGAGGGTCATGAACGCCAAAGTCCTGGTTGTCGACGACGACACCGCTCTTGCCGAGATGATCGGGATCGTGTTGCGCGCCGAGGGCTTCGAGCCAACGTTTTGTGCGGACGGTGCGCTCGCGGTTGCGGCTTTCCACGCGTCGAACCCTGACCTCGTTTTGCTCGACCTCATGCTGCCAGGCATGAACGGCATCGAGGTCTGCTCGCGCATTCGAGAAGACTCCGGTGTCCCGATCATCATGCTCACCGCGAAGAGCGATACGACGGATGTGGTGAAAGGCCTCGAAAGCGGCGCAGACGACTACATCGTCAAGCCGTTCAATCCCAAGGAGCTTGTTGCCCGCATCCGCACGCGCCTTCGTCCGGTATCCAACGGAGCAACGGGAATCCTGACCATCGGCGACCTGGTGATTGACGTCACCGGCCACGAAGTTCGCCGCGGCGACCAGATCATCAACCTCACGCCGCTCGAATTCGAGTTGCTGCTCGCTCTCGCGCTCAAGCCACAGCAGGTGTTCACGCGCGAAATGCTGCTCGAGCAAGTCTGGGGCTACCACTACAAGGCAGACACTCGACTCGTCAACGTTCACGTGCAGCGTCTTCGTGCCAAGGTCGAGCTCGACCCTGACAGCCCGAGAATTGTGATGACCGTTCGCGGCGTCGGGTATCGGGCGGGCAGCGCCAGCTGATTCCCATGCGTTACCTCGATTGGCGTGCTGGGTTGCGCAGAGTTGTGAAGCTGTGGCGATCGTCGCTGCAGATGCGAACGGTTGCCATCTCGGTGATCCTGTCCTCGATTACGGTGGTGATCATCGGCGGGTACATGTCGTTCATCGTTGGCACCAACTTGTTCGACTCCCGGCGCGAGCAGGTACTCGACTCGTCGTCGAAGGCGACGATTGCCGCGCAGGGTCGATTCGACGCGGTGGACGACGCCGATTCGGTCGACCTCGACAGTGTGATGGCGCTCGCGCTCGGAGCGGCGAATCAGGCGGCCTCCACGCCGGCGACTATCGCGATTCTGCGCACAGCAGGCCAAGACGGACGCAACGCGCCGGTTGACCGTATTTCTGGTGGCTACGCAACGCTGGTTTCCGGCGATTTGCGCGAGACCGTTGCGGCCTCTGAACGCCGCAGCAGCTACACGCAATCGGTGACGCTGAGGAGCGACGAGGGGGTGAAGAGCCCAGGCATCATCGTCGGTTCGCAGCTATTGATACCCAACGGAGACCGGTACGAGCTCTACCTCGTCTACAACCTCAGTGACACAGAAAAGACGCTCGCTTTCGTGCAGCAGACCCTGCTGCTCGGCGGACTCGCGCTCATCGTGCTGATCGGCGCGATCACCTACGGCGTGGTGCGCCTCATTGTTGGTCCGGTGCGCGTGGCGGCGGCGACGAGTGAGCGGTTCGCGGCTGGCGAGCTTGAAGCGCGAATTCCCGAGCGAGGCGAAGACGTTATTGCGACCCTCGCTAGGTCGTTCAACGGGATGGCCGCGAGCCTGCAGGAGCAAATTACTCGGCTCGCCGCGCTCAGTCAGCTCCAGCAGCGCTTCGTGAGCGATGTGTCGCACGAGCTGCGCACGCCGCTCACCACGATCCGGCTCGCGGGCGACGTGCTCTACGACCAGAGAGCGAGCTTTCCACCGGCTACGGCGCGCACGGCAGAACTGCTGCACACCCAGGTTGAGCGCTTCGAGATCTTGCTTGCCGACCTGCTCGAGATGAGCCGCTACGACGCCGGTGCGGTTGACATGGAGGTCGAGCTGACCAACATCGTGCGCCTCGTCGACGACGCGATCGAAGCGATGGCAACGCTCGCCGAGTCGAAGGGCTCGCAGCTGCGACTGGTCGCGCCTGGCGGATACTTCGAAGCGGAGTTGGATGCGCGCCGCATTCGCCGCATTCTGCAGAACCTCATCGGCAACGCCATCGACCACGGAGAGGGCAAGCCGATCGTCATCTACGTCGACAGCGATGAGGATGCCGTTGCAATCGCCGTGCGCGACTACGGTGTCGGCATGACCATCGCAAGCGTCGAGCGCGTCTTCGACCGGTTCTGGCGGGCAGACCCGTCTCGGCAGCGCACCACTGGCGGCACCGGTCTTGGCCTCGCGATATCACTCGAAGACGCTGCGCTGCATGGTGGGTGGCTCGAGGTGTGGTCAGCGCCGGGCGAGGGCTCGTGTTTTCGGCTCACGCTGCCGCGTCGACGAGGCGCGACTCTCACCGGGTCACCGCTCGAGCTTCCGCCCGTCGATGCGGATGTGCCATGAGATCCCGCACAGTGGCGATTGTCGCCGTGACGACCGTTGCGCTCATTGCGCTCGCGGGGTGTGGTGGCATCCCGTCGGGCGGTCCTGTACAGTCCGGGCAGTTCATCGACGAGGCGGAGGACATCAAGGTCGGCTATGCGCCGGGCGGCCCACAAGCCGGAGACGACCAGCGGGCCATTTTGCAGGGCTTCATCAATGCGGCGACCAA
>JANONY010000261.1:0-6953 GCA_031421055.1 Actinomycetes bacterium
CGCGCTGCGCGCCGCCGCTCGGCTGTGAGTTGGTCAGAGGCCGAGCTTGTCAGAGGCTGGATTGGGCAGAGGCTGAGCTTGTCAGAGGCTGAGTTGGTGAGAGGCTGAGCATGTCGGAGGCGGCTGTGCAACGACTCGTAGCGCGGGTGCTGATTGACTCCCCGCTGCCGCAGCTCGATCGGCTGTTCGACTATGCGATTCCGACGTCAATGGTCGACGTGGCGCTGCCGGGCGTGCGCGTTCGTGTGCCGCTGCGATCAGCCGGCAGGGTTGCGGACGGATTCGTCATTGAACTGGTAGAGGCGGGGGAGTACCGGGGCGCGCTGAGCCAGATTGACGAAGTAGTTTCGCCGATTCCCGTTCTGTCGAAAGAGATCTGGACTCTGGCTCGGCGTGCTTCTGAACGCGCAGCTGGCAGCGCGAGTGACATCGTGCGGCTCGCCGTGCCCAATCGACAGGTTCGCGTTGAGAAGGCCTACCTCTCGACCGATGAGCGCGCGCCGCTGCCGAGCCTGCCGCGGCCCGCGTTGATCGTCGGCTACGCACCCGGAGTACTTGAGCGGGCAATTCTTGACCGGGCTCGGCTCGCGGTCGACGCGATTCCGGGGGTCAGCGAGGTTGCGGGCGGGGTCTGGGTCGGAAACTGGGCCGTGACGATGGCCGCGGTAGCGGCATCCACGATCGCATCAGGGCGCTCGGCGATTCTCGCCGTGCCCGACTACCGCGATCAAGATCAGCTGCAGGCTGCGCTCAGCTCCGTTCTCGCCGCCGAGCTCGTGGTCAGACTCGATGCACGGCAGTCCAACCCCGACCGATACCGCGAGTTTCTGCGCTGCTTGAGTGGTGGCCCACTTGTCATCATCGGAAATCGATCGGTCGTCTACGCTCCGGCCGAGAACCTTGGATTGATTGCGCTTTTTGATGACGGCGACCCCTTGCACTCCGAGCCGCTCGCCCCCTACGTGCACGCGAGAGACGCCGCCCTACTTCGGCAAGAGCAGCAGTCGGCGGCGCTGCTCATGCTCGGGCATGCGCGCAGTACCGAGGTCGAACGGCTCGTTGAGATCGGGTGGCTGAAAAGCATTTCACCCGTACCCGCGGTGCTGCCAAAAGTCATACCGACCGCCCAACAGGCGTCTAACGATCGTCTCGCTGCGCAGGCCCGCATCCCATCGTCTGCCTGGAAAGAGGCGCGGGCAGCGCTCGAACACGGCCCAGTGCTCGTGCAGGTCGCCCGACCTGGCTATGCGCCGCGCCTGGCCTGTGCCGACTGCAGGCAGAGCGCGCGCTGTCAGGTCTGCGAAGGGCCGCTCGCCCAGAAGTCAGCGCGCTCCACCCCGGCCTGCGCGTGGTGCGGCGCCCTCGCTGCGTCGTGGAAGTGCTCCAATTGCGAAGGCGAGAAGCTGCGACTGGTCGGCTCGGGGGCAACCCGCACGGCGGAAGACCTTGGCCGGGCGTTTCCCGGGGTGAAGATCATCATCGCCGACGGTGAGCGGCAGATTCAACACGTCGACGCATCCCCAGCTCTCGTCATCGCGACCCGTGGCGCAGAGCCGATTGCTGCTGGCGGTTACCGCGCAGTGCTGTTGCTCGACGGTGAGTCGCTCGCTGCACGCGAGAGCCTGCGCGTTGGCGAAGACTGTCTTCGGTCGTGGTCGAACGCCGTGGCGCTTGCCGCGCACCGCGCACCCGTCGTGTTGGTTGGCGTCGGGGGAGCGCTCGCCACAACACTTTCCACGTGGCGTCAGGCAGACTACGCGCGCGCTGAGCTAGTTGACCGAAGGCAGCTGCGCTTCCCACCGGCCGTGCGCGTGGCCACGGTCACCGGAACGCTTGAGGCCGTGGCGGATGCCGTCGCTGCCGTGCCTGGGCAGGCATCCGACATTCTTGGGCCGGTCGATGTTGGCGAAGGATGCGTGCGCACCATCGTTCGCTTCGACTATGCCAGCGGCGCCGAGGTAGCCGCGGCACTTCGGGCGGAGCTGGTGCGCAACGCCACGGGTCGCCGCAGGCCACCGAAGGCCGAGAACCGCACGCCACGGCCAACACTGCGGGTCAGATTCGACGACGTTGAACCGTTCCTCGACAGTTAGCGTCGGCGTGACTCAGGTCAACGCTTCGGCACGGTGACGATGAGGGCATCGCCTTGCCCGCCACCGCCGCACAGTGCGGCCGCGCCGACCCCACCGCCCCGCGCGGCGAGATCGAGAGCGAGACGCAACACGATTCGCGCGCCCGACATGCCAATCGGATGGCCAACGGCAATCGCCCCGCCGCTGACGTTGACGCGATCAAGAGCAATACCGAGCTCGGCCGCCGAGGCGATACCAACGGCGGCGAAAGCCTCGTTGATTTCGATGAGATCGAGTTCGGCCGGGGTGATGCCGTGGCGCTCACAGGCGCGACGGATTGCGTTCGCAGGCTGCAGTTGCAGCGACGAGTCTGGGCCAGCCACCATGCCGTGCGCCCCCACTTCGGCAAGCCACGGGATGCCCTCCCGGTCGGCGACGTCGCGATCCATAATCACCATCGCGCACGCGCCGTCGGAAATCGGGGACGCGTTGCCCGCCGTGATGGAGCCGTCTGGCCGGAACGCGGAGCCGAGGGTGGAAAGCCGCGCCTCGGTGGTGTCGGGTCGTATCCCCTCGTCGCGGTCGACGATGACAGCATCACCCGCGCGCTGCGGAATCGTCACAGCAACGACCTCGTCAGCGAACCGACCGGATTCCCACGCATCATGGGCGCGCTGATGCGACATGGCAGCGAAGGCATCCTGCTCCGCACGCGGGATCGGGTTCACGTCGTTTCGGTTCTCGGTCAGTAACCCCATGCCCTCGTCGGTGAATGCGTCGTGCAGCCCGTCGATGGCGATGTGGTCGAGCAGCACGACATCCCCGAACTTGACGCCGCGTCGTGAACCACGCAGCAGATGGGGCGCGAGCGACATCGACTCCATGCCGCCGGCCACGACCACCTCATAGTCGCCTGACCGCACAAACTGGTCGGCCAGAATGATCGCCTGCATGCCAGAGAGGCACACCTTGCTCACGGTCAACGAGGGTACGTCCATGCTCACTCCGCCCAGCACTGCGGCCTGACGAGCCGGAAGCTGACCGGCACCGGCGGTGAGCACCTGCCCAAGGATGACGTACTGCACCCGTTCGGCGCTGACCCTCGATCTTTGCAACGCCTCGGCGATGGCGATGCCTCCGAGTTGTGCTGCCGACAGCGTCGAGAGACCGCCAAGCAATTTTCCGATGGGGGTGCGGGCCCCGGCGACAATGACGGAGGATGGCATAAGAAAACCTATCTCGAAGGGCGATTCGTCTGGCTTCGATGCTACGTTGCCAAGGCCGAGTCAGCCACGAAAGTGATACTCATAGCGCGGAGGACCGAATGAAGATCGCCGGAACGAACGCACTCGTCACCGGGGCAGCGTCCGGGCTTGGCTTCGCGACGGCAGCCCGTCTCGTCGCTAGGGGCGCCGAGGTCTACCTGCTCGACCTTCCCTCATCCGAGGGCGCCGCGGTCGCGGCTGGACTCGGAGAGATGGCGCATTTTCTGCCGACCGACGTGACAAATGCGGAGCAGGTCGCCGCCGCAGTGGCCGCGGCATCCAACACCGGCGCACTGCGCATCGCCGTCAACTGCGCGGGGGTGGCGACACCGGGCAAGCTGGTCGGTCGCGACGGGCCTATCGCCCTTGACGCATACATGCGGGTGATCTCAATCAACCTCGGCGGCACCGTCAATGTTGCGGCGCAGGCCGCGGCAGCGATGCAGACGAATGAGCCGATCGACGATGAGCGGGGGGTAATCGTCAACACCGCGTCGGTGGCGGGCTACGAGGGCCAGATCGGGCAGGTCGCCTACGCATCGTCGAAGGGCGGGGTGATCGCGTTGACTTTGCCCTTGGCGCGCGAGCTCGCCAGCTCGCTCATCCGAGTCATGACTATCGCCCCTGGACTCTTTGAAACTCCGATGATGGCGGGCCTTTCGCTCGAAGTGCAGCGCTCCCTCAGTGATAAGGCACCGCATCCGCGGCGTCTCGGGCGCGCGGACGAGTTCGCGGCGCTGTGTGAGCATATTGTCGAGAACCCGATGCTTAACGGAGAGACTATTCGGCTCGACGGCGCGGTGCGGCTCGAGCCTCGATAGCGGCAGCTCCGCGCGCACGCTTGCCTTTGCCGTGCGGGGTGACTAGCGTCAGGTTCAACACCGGGCACCGTCGCCCGGTTCAACCTGTGGTTCACCAACCACGGTTGTGAGGATCGTCGCTTTCACGGCTCACCAGCTAGAGATGCGGCGGATCGGAGAAGCGTTGCGCATTAATGTTGTCGAAAAACGTCAGACCGTCGTCGACAAACGTCAGGCTACTGCCGACGAACGTCAGGCTACTGCCAACAAGCATGAAACCTCCCCGCTGGTGATCGCACCCGACGAGCTGGTTCAGCTCCTCGATCCGCGGGGGGTGCGTTCGGAACATCCCGACCTCGACCCCCTCATCGCTGACCTCACGGCGCAGCGTATTCTTGCGCTCTACGAGGATCTCGTGATCGTGCGCCGCATCGACACGGAGGCCACAGCGCTGCAGCGCCAAGGCGAGCTCGGCCTCTGGCCCCCGCTGCTCGGTCAGGAGGCCGCGCAAGTCGGCTCTGCCCGCGCATTGCGCGACGATGACTTCGTTTTCTCGAGCTACCGCGAGAACGCCGTGGCGTTCTGCCGCGGGGTCGCACTGCCCGACCTTGTCAAGGTGTGGCGCGGCACCGCGCAGTCGGGCTGGAATCCGTACGCAGTTGGGATGGCCACTCCGTCGATCATCATCGGCGCGCAGGCACTTCATGCCACCGGATACGCGATGGGATGCGTCAAAGACGGAGTGGACTCCGTCGCGATCGCCTACTTCGGTGACGGCGCAACAAGCGAGGGCGATGTCAACGAGGCCCTTGTGGTCGCCGCATCGTTCGCGGCACCCGTGGTGTTCTTCTGCCAGAACAACCATTGGGCGATCTCTGAACCGGTCGGACTGCAGGCGAAGCGCCCGATCGCCGACCGCGCACCGGGATTCGGCATCCCCTCGGTGCGGGTCGACGGCAACGACATCCTCGCGGTCATGGCAGTAACTCGTAGCGCGCTCCAGCGGGCACGCTCGGGCGGCGGCCCCACCTTCATCGAGGCCGTGACCTACCGGATGGGACCGCACACCACCTCCGACGACCCGAGCCGCTATGTCGACCCCGTGGAGCGTGAGGAATGGGCCGCGAAAGACCCGCTGGCGCGGGTAGAGGCCCACCTGCGGGCGCTTGGAGTACTAGACGACGACGTCGCCGCATCCATCGCGGCGAAGGCCGACGGCGTGGCTGTGCGGTTTCGCGCCGGCTGCGTCGAGGCCCCAGACCCGGAGCCGCTGAGCGTTTTCGACCATGCCTATGTCGAGCCGCACACCGGGCTTTCTCGCCAGCGAAGTCAGTATGCGGCCTACCTGGAGGGTTTCGGATCATGACAGAACTGACCCTAGCCAAAGCCCTCGGTTCTGGACTGCGCCGGGCGCTCGCCGACGACGAGCGCGTCGTGCTGATGGGGGAGGACATCGGTCGGCTCGGCGGCGTTTTTCGGGTGACCGATGGCCTGCAGCGAGACTTCGGCACCGACCGGGTCATGGACACCCCCCTCGCGGAGTCGGCGATTATCGGCACGGCGGTCGGCTTGGCCTACCGCGGCTTCCGCCCGGTCTGTGAGATTCAGTTCGACGGGTTCATCTTTCCTGGCTTCGACCAGATCGTGGCGCAGGTAGCGAAGATGCACTATCGCACCGCGGGCGCCGTACGGATGCCCCTGACGATTCGGGTGCCCTACGGCGGCGGTATCGGTGCGGTCGAACACCACTCCGAGTCGCCTGAGGCCTATTTCACCCACACGGCCGGATTGCGGGTAGTGACCTGCTCGAATCCGCAGGATGCCCACACCATGCTGCGTCAAGCGATCGCGTGCGATGACCCCGTGCTGTTCTTCGAGCCGAAACGCCGCTACTGGACGAAGGGTGAGGTCGACGAAAACTACACGTTCCCCCTTGGTCAGGCTCGAGTGGTGGTGCCTGGCACGGACGCAACGGTGGTGGCATACGGACCTCTCGTCGCGACGGCGGTGGATGCGGCAACCGCCGCATCCGACGACGGCATCAGCCTTGAGGTGATCGACCTTCGATCGCTGTCACCCGTCGACTTCGACACGGTAGAGGCCAGCGTGCGCAAGACCGGACGGCTGGTCATCACGCACGAGGCGCAGCAGTCTGGCGGGCTCGGAGCGGAAATCGCCGCGACGATCACCGACCGTTGCTTCTTCCACCTCGAGGCGCCGCCACAACGGGTGACTGGCTTCGACGTGCCATATCCAACGGCCCGACTGGAGGATCACTTCCTGCCAGACCTCGACCGGATCCTCGATGCGGTAGACCGGGTGCTCGGTCGCGCGAACTCGCTCTCAGGGTGGTCGGCATGATCCGGCACTTCGCTCTGCCCGACCTCGGAGAGGGGCTCACCGAGTCGGAGCTCGTCGCCTGGCACGTCGCCGTCGGAGATACGGTAACGCTCAATCAACCACTCGCCGAGGTCGAGACTGCCAAGGCGATTGTGCAGCTGCCGTCTCCATTCGCCGGTGTTATCGCGAAGCTGCACGCTCAGCCTGGGCAGACAGTCGCGGTGGGGGCGCCACTTGCGTCGTTCGATCTGGGCGGGGCTGCCGCCGAGACCGACGGGCCTGCCGAGACCGACGGGGCTGCCGAGACTGCCGAGACTGCCGCGCCGGCCGGATCGCGCACCGCGATCCTCGTCGGCTATGGTCCTGCCGTCGAGACGGGTGCGCGCCCGACGCGCAAGCCGAGGGTTTTTGTTGAGCCAGAGTCTCGGCCTGCGCCCGAACCAACGACGATGCCTATCGCGTCGCCGCGGTGGCGT
>JANONY010000262.1:0-5296 GCA_031421055.1 Actinomycetes bacterium
CATCCCCGGTTTCGAGCAGTGTACGGCCGACTTTGAAAGTGGCGCGGTCGAACAGGTGCCAGTCAACCGCGGCCTGGGTTTTCGCGGGCTTCTGGCCTCGCGGGATCGCGATGTCAGTTTGAGGCGGAATCGCGTCAATCAACTCGTGACGTGCGAGAGCGGACTCCAAGCAGATAGTGGCATCAGGACGCCTTCCCGCAATCTCTGTCAAATCGAGGTCGGCCGTCGGGAGATCGATGCGCCGATACAGCCCGCGACTGATGCGCTCGATCTGCTGCTTTTCCAGTAATCGATAGAGCTGCCGCGAGTCGATTCCCGCGCGGCTCGCCTCAGATTGCGAGAACGCTCGCGTCGGCAAGCTCGTCGTTGGCATGCGCCTAATTTAGCATGCAGATATTTTTATCTGTAGCTATTTATAGGCACGTGTCCGAACGGGTGACCCATTGTTCTGAGGTCAATTGGTCAACTTCGCCCGGTGGACCAGATCTCATACAAACACTGGGCTCGGGCTCTCCGTGGAGATCAGATACCGGCCCAGAAACGGCCCCAGATGATTTCAAGTGTGGACAGGATGTGGGTAGAAACCACAACAGGCCCGACCGCATTCCAGAAGAAATGCTGGTCAGGCCCGTTTTGATTGGTGCGCCCGGAGGGATTTGAACCCCCGGCCTATTGATCCGTAGTCAATTGCTCTATCCGCTGAGCTACGGGCGCATGGCCATTGGTCTCTGCACAAAGTGCGGAAGCCAACCTGAAAACTATACCAGCGCCGCGGACGCGCGCCGCCACGGCCTCTCACCCTTTCGGCTCACGCAACTCGGCCATTGAGGCGATGTGCGTCGGCCGGGCTGAAAGCACGCTGGAGGCATGACACCACGTACAGCCCCGAAGCGACCGCGCAGCAACGCGCTTCCGGTAGTCGGCCTCATCACGCTCAGTCTCATCCCGGTGCTTGCGGGCGCGGCTCGGGTCACCTCCCTCGCCAGCGGGGCAGCGGTAACCGATGAGAACGCGCGCTTCTTCGCGAGCCCCGTGCCGGTGGTCGTGCACATCATCGGCGCGACGCTGTTCTGCATCCTCGGCGCTCTGCAGTTTCTGCCTCGGCTGCGCATGAAGCGGCCGAGCTACCATCGCTTCGCCGGCCGCATTGCAGCGCCGGCCGGGCTCGCCGCAGCGCTCGCGGGTCTCTGGATGACACTGTTCTACCCGTGGGCGCCGCTCGACGGGTTCGCGCTCTACCTGATGCGGCTGTTCTTCGGCACCGCCATGGCTGCATCGCTCATCTACGGCTTCGTGCTGATTCGCCGCCGCGACTTCACCCACCACAGCGAGTGGATGATGCGCGCCTACGCAATCGGCATCGGCGCGGGCACGCAAGTGCTCACGATGGTCCCCTACGCGCTCATCGTCGGCGAGCCCACTGTTGATGCCAAAGCGGCACTCATGCTGCTGGCCTGGGTGATCAACCTCGCGGTCGCCGAGTGGGTGATCCGCCGTGCACGACGACGCAACGCCCGCCCTCGTACTTTTGACCGGGGCGCCCCGGCGACCGCACCAATAGCATGAGGGAATGATCCGGCTCGTGCGCTCCATCTGGAACGCCCCGGCCGCGACGCCGGCCCCACCGCGACGCGTGTGGCGCGACTGGGTGCTCGTTGGGCTGTTCGTTGCTGCCGCGATCATTGAGGGCTTCTTTCGCCCAGAGATTGCTGGCCAGTGGTTCTCGATCGCCCTCAGCACTGCTCCGACCTTCACGCTGCTGTGGCGCCGTACGCGACCGCTGCTGATGCTGACGATTGGCTACGGCGGGGTTGCCGCGGGATTCCTCCTCTCCGGCTTCGACCTGCAGCTGTATTCATCGGCCTACCTCGTCGTGCTGCCGTACGCGCTTTTTCGCTGGGCGTCTGGCCGTTCGATCGCCATCGGCTTGATCGTGATGACCGGCTCGGTTGCGCTGCAGACCCTCGCGCCGAGCAGCGAGCCGGCCGACCCCATCGGTGCAGCAATCTTCGTGCTTCTCACTTTCAGCCTCGGCCTGCTCTTTCGCTTCAGAGCAAGCGGGCGGATGCGCGAACTCGAACGCGCAAAATCATTCGAACGCGAGCAGCTGGCCCGCGACCTGCATGACACGGTTGCTCACCACGTCTCGGCAATCGCAATTCAGGCTCAGGCGGGGCTAGCTGTTGCTGCGTCCAACCCCGAGGCGGCGAAGCGTGCGCTCACGGTGATCGAGGCGGAGGCGAGCCGCACCCTCGCCGAGATGCGCTCGATGGTGCGAGTGCTTCGGCGTGACGCAACGGCAGAGCTCGCGCCGAGCAAGACCATTGCCGACGTGGCGGAGTTCGCCGGGCTCGACCACGGGGGCCCGCGCGTCGAGGTTGCCCTGACCGGCGAGATCGAGACTGTGCCACCCGCGGTTGCCGCCGCGGTCTATCGGCTTGCGCAAGAATCCGTGACCAACGCCCGCCGGCACGCGAAGCATGCAACGCTCGTGCGCGTGTCGATCGACGTCAATGCGGAGCGGGTGAAACTCGAGGTCACCGACGACGGCGACACGGTTGGCTCGACTCCCGCTGGCTACGGCATTGCCGGCATGACCGAACGCGCCGCCCTGCTCGGCGGTACGCTCGAGGCCGGTCGTGTGCCAGGTGGCGGATGGTCCGTTGTCGCAGAACTACCGAGAGTGGGATGGTCGCTATGACGATTCGCGTTCTGATCGCCGACGACCAAGAACTCGTGCGCACCGGCTTGCGCATGATTCTCGATGCCGAGCCCGACATCGAGGTTGTCGGCGAAGCGGCGGACGGGGTGCAAGCAATCGAGCTGGCCGGGCAACTGCATCCAGACGTCTGTCTCTTCGACATCCGTATGCCGCGGCTCGACGGTATCGAAGCGACCAAAGCCCTCGCCGGCCCGGGTGTTGCCGACCCCATGGCGATCGTCATCATCACCACCTTTGATCTCGACGAGTACGTGTTTGCTGCGCTTCGAGCCGGCGCGAAGGGCTTTTTGCTCAAAGACGCGGGCGCGGCGCTTCTCGGTCAAGCGATTCGCGCCGCAGCAAACGGCGACGCGCTCATCGCGCCGAACGTGACGGTGCGACTGCTCGAGGCGTTCGCTGGCACCGAGCCGGCCCGGCCACGTGCCCAGCCGACCGAGCCGCTCACCGCGCGCGAAGAAGAGGTGCTCGCGACCGTCGCCCGCGGGCTCAGCAACAGCGAGATCGCCACTGAGCTGTACATCACCCTGAGCACGGTCAAGACCCACCTCGCGAGCCTGATGACCAAACTCGGCGCACGCAATCGCGTCGAGATCGCGATCTGGGCGCACGAGCGGGCTCGCGCCAGTTAGGCGGATTCGCCGGTAGGCTTGACGTCGGAGCGCCGGGAAGTCTGGTCGGCAACAGTTTTTGTGTTGCCGAGACCAGGAGATGCCATGCGCGCGTCAGACATTCAGATTGCCCTGCAGCCGATAACGCGGGCGACTACTGCCCTTGAGGCGGCGCGGTTGATAGCCGCCGGCCGGCTCGCGGCGCTGGTGATAGCCAATGACGCAGGCACCCCGGTGGCGGTCGTGTCGGCCATCGACGTGCTCGGCCTTTTGGTGCCGAGTTACATCATGAGCGACCTCTCGTTGTCTGGTGTGTTCTCTGAGAGCGGCGCAGAAGACGTGTGGGACGGCCCGGCACAACGCGCGATCGCGGAACTTCTCGATGACACAGGCGTTCGCAAACACGAGCTTCTCAAAGTCGATGCCGACGCCACCCTCGTCGAGATTGCGGCACAGATGGCCGATGAACGCGCCCAAATCGCACTCGTGCGAGGCACAGAACAGGAGCCTCGTTTCGTGCTGCTACCTGACGTCATGGACGCGATAATCAGCTACTGCGAACGCGTGCCTGGCGTCGGCGCATGACGTTGCAGATCGGACTCGCGCTAGCGGTATTCGTCGCCGCCTACGTGTTCATCGCCACAGAGAAGGTGTCTCGCGTCACCGTTGCGCTCGTGGGCGCGGCGCTCATGGTCGTCATCGGTGCGAGCAATGATGAGCAGGCGTTCTTCTCTGAGGAGAGCGGTATCGACTGGAACGTCATCTTCTTGCTGCTCGGCATGATGATCATCGTTGGCATCCTTCAGCAGACCGGCGTGTTTGAGTTTCTCGCCATTTGGGCGGCTAAGCGGGCGCGTGGGCGGCCCTTCGTGATCCTCGTGATGCTGGTCGTGATCACCGCCGTGCTCTCGGCGTTTCTCGACAACGTCACAACGGTGCTGCTCATCGCGCCCGTGACGTTACTCATTTGCGACCGCCTCGGCACCACGCCCGTGCCGTTTTTGATCGCAGAGATCATGGCGAGCAATATCGGCGGCACCGCGACGCTCATCGGCGACCCGCCCAATATCATCATCGCCAGCCGCTCTGGCTTGACCTTCAACGACTTCGTCGTCAACCTCGCGCCGATAGTGGCGGTGCTGCTCATCGTGTTTATCGGCATGTGCTGGCTGATGTTCCGCAAACAACTGAGCTACGACGCCACGCGCGTCGAGCGCGTGCTGGCGCTCAACGAACGCGAGGCGATTCGCGACAGAGTGCTGCTCATCAAGGCACTTATCGTGCTCGCACTCGTGCTCGCCGGCTTCATGCTGCACTCCGTCATTCATCTCGAACCCTCGATCGTGGCCTTGCTCGGCGCTGGGCTACTCGTGCTCATCACGCGGCTGGAGACCCGCAAGATTTTCGCCGACGTCGAGTGGCAGACCCTGCTGTTCTTCGCCGGGCTGTTCATCATGGTCGGGTCGCTCGTCAACCTTGGCGTCATCGGGTCGGTCGGTCAGTTGGTTACCGAGGCAGTTGGTGAGAACTACTTCGGCGCAGCCACGATTTTGCTGTTCGGCTCTGCCGTTTTCTCTGGCATCATCGACAACATTCCGTACGTCGCAACGATGGCGCCCCTGACGAGCGACCTCGTACAAGCCGGCGGGCCGGCCGCGCAGCCGCTGTGGTGGGCGCTCGCGCTCGGTGCCGACCTCGGCGGTAACGCTACGGCGATCGGCGCGAGCGCCAACGTGGTCGTACTCGGCATCGCCAGGCGCAACGGCCACCCAATCTCGTTCTGGATGTTCACCAAGTACGGACTGATCGTCACCGCGGTCACCGTGACCCTGAGCCTTCCGTATCTGTACTTGAGGTACTTCGCTTAGACCGCGTCGCTCGTCCCCACGCGCAAGCCGGTCTCGTGCGACTCGATAGCGCATTGCGCGAGGAGGAGCGCGCGCCGACCAGCGGCGGCGTGCACAGG
>JANONY010000263.1:0-2276 GCA_031421055.1 Actinomycetes bacterium
TGGGTGAGCCGATGGAACTGAGCGTGAGCGAAGCGCGCGATCGATTCTCTGACGCTGTGAACCGGGCAACCTTTGGTGGCGAAGTGACGTACATCACCCGCGGGCGCAATCACACGAAGACGGCAGCGATCGTGCCGGCCCAGTGGGTCGACGACTACGAGGCGCTGCTCGACCTGCGCGATGGGCTACTCGCTCAGGAGCGCCTTGACGACCTCGCCGCTGGTCGGGTCGCGACGGTTTCGGCAGATGAGGCATACCGCCAGCTCGGACTATGAGCTCGCCCGAAGAGCCCCTCTACGCCATCGAGTACGACCCGCGAGCTATCAAAGAACTCGCAAAGCTGGATCGGGCAACAGGGCGGCGAGTGAAAGCGGCGATCGACCGGCTCTCGGCAGACCCGCGGCCCGCGGGCGCGAAGCCGCTCGTCGGCTACTCTCACCTCCTGCGCATCAGGGTTGCCGACTACCGGGTCATCTATACGATCGAAGACGCGCGCGTTGCCGTTCTGGTCATCCACATCGCGCACCGGCGTGAAGTGTATCGACGGTTATAGAGCGCCGTCCGCCGCGCCGATCGCCGCGAAGCCAACGTGATGTCTGCCGTGTCTGCGCTCGAAGCGCGTTGACGCGCTGAGCCCAAGCCCTTGAGTGCCTCGGTTGACGGCCGCATTCGAGAAAGGCCTGCACGCCCCAGAGGGAGTTGCCTGAAATGCCGCTCGCGGAGTCTACAATCGGGGGCATGACCAGCATTCAGATTCACTAGGGGCCAGCGGAGTTTGGCTGGGTCGTTGTGGGCGCCCGCACATCGTCTGGTCGGTCAGTGCAGCCTGTTGCTCACGCGAGCAGTGCACCTGCAAAGCCGAGCGCATAGCGCGGCCGAGAACAGAAGCGCTAGCGAGTTGACGTCGGTTGGTGTGTTTTGCTGATCTGGGCAATCGACGGCATCCCCGAGGTGACCGCGGGCGACGACATTGCCGCGCTGACGCTGGCCGCGATTGAAGCGGGCGGGGGCGAAGCGCTCGAAGACGGCGACATCGTCGTTGTCACATCCAAGATCGTGAGCAAGGCCGAAGGCCGCGCAGTCGCTGCGACAGACCGAGAGGATGCGATCACCAGCCAGACCGTGCGGGTCGTGGCGACGCGGGGCGGCACGCGCATTGTTGAGAATCTGCAGGGGTTGGTGCTTGCTGCCGCGGGGGTTGATGCGAGTAATACGCCGGAGGGGATGGTTCTGCTGCTGCCAGAAGACCCCGACGCGAGCGCCGAGAAGATACGAAAAGCGCTGGGCAAGAACGTCGGCGTCATTATCACCGACACGATCGGGCGGCCCTGGCGGCAGGGGCAGGCAGATATCGCGATCGGGGCGGCGGGCATCCGTGTGCTCGAAGATTTGCGGGGTACCGCCGACGGCAACGGGCGCACGCTCGAAGCGGCGATTACCTCGATCGGCGACGAGATTGCCGGCGCGGCAGACCTCGTGACTGGCAAGGCGAATCGGCTGCCGGTGGCGGTGGTCCGAGGGCTTGGGCACTACCTCGGCGAGGGGTCGGCGCGCGAGCTCATTCGGCCGGCGAGCGAAGACATGTTTCGGCTCGGCACTGATGAGGCGTGGAACGAGGGATTCGATGCTGGCCTACGCGCCGGGCGAAACGGTGGGGATGCCGGCCAGGCGAGCAGCCTCTAGCAGTCGCTCGTCGTAGGCGACGAAGGCCTCGAGTTCTTCGCGAATCACCAGCGCGCTCGCGAGGTGGATTGCGTCGAGTGTGCGCAGAATCGTGGGCTCCAGTAGTTCGGCGGTGCGCCGAACCTCGTGTGACAACTCGAGAATGGTCATCTCGGCAAGCACCCGCTCGACGGCCCACAACTGTTGGGCGTAGTGCCGCTTCACGGCTCGTCGAAACTCGATTGCCCCGATGGCGCTGGTGACGAGAGTGTCACACTGCGCGGTGAACTCGATCATGCTCGACGACTCGGCTTCGGGCAGTACCAGCTTCACGAGCGCCGAGTTGTCGACGTAGATCACCGTTCGTCCTCGTCGCGCATCTGCCGCAGTACGGCGCTGATTCCGGGCGGGCCACTCGGCGGGTTGTCGCGCAAGAATTCGGCAAGATTGCCGCGTCCCGGAGTCGCCTTGCCCTCAGCGATCAGGCGATCGATCAACGACAGCCCGGGCGCGGGCGAGAGCACCGCAATGGGCACGCCGCGCTCGGTAATCTCAATCGACTCGCCGTCTTTCACCCGCTCAAGATAGACGCTGGCGTTCTGCCGCAGCTCTCG
>JANONY010000264.1:0-11179 GCA_031421055.1 Actinomycetes bacterium
GCCGTCTGGCGCCGGAATCGTGTCACTGCCTCCTCGTCGGCCGGAGGCATGGTTCGAAGAATTCCGATACCGCCGTCGATCATGAGTTGAGCGGCCGCCATGCCCGTCATGAGGCTCATTTGCGCGTTCCAGTTCTCGACCGGCAGCGGTGATCGCCGTTCGAGAACGTAGTGACCGTCGCGCCGCTCGACCTCGGTCTCTTGAGTACCGAGACTTGCTCCGCCCCGGGCAATCTCGAGCTCAATGCGCTTGAGGCCGACCTCTTTCAGTAGCTCGAGCGTCTGGTTGCCTATGCCGTCGTCGATTCTGCGCTGGGCAGTCTCGTAGTCGAGTTGCTCGCGGCTCTGCACCCTCGCTCGGTAGACCCGCGCGGTGCGCACCACGCCGTCGCTGTCGAGTTCGAAGTCCCAGACGAAGGCGCCGCGAAGCTGGCCGGGCAACAGCGACGCTGCTCCCTCGCTCAGCACCGAAGGGTGTAGCGGGATTCGCCCGTCAGGCGCGTAGATTGTCTGCCCGCGATTGCGAGCCTCTCTATCGATCTCGCCGGCTGGTTCGACGAAGGCTGGCACATCCGCTATCGCATAGAGCACGCGGTAGCCATCACCAGAACGAGCGAGATTCATCGCCTGGTCGAGGTCGGTGGAGCCCGGTGGATCGATGGTGAGAAACTCGACGTCGGCGCGGTCGAGCTCAGGCAGCGGCCCAATCGCGGCGATCGCCTTAGCCTCTGCTTCGACGGCCGGCGGAAACTCGCGTGCGAGCCCGAGCTGCTGCGGAATAGCGGCGAGCGCCGCGACAAGTTCTGTGCCGTCCGCGCGCAGACGGATAGGGCGAGACGGCATGGCGTCAGCCTAGCTGGGCAGTTCGAACGCTCCAGCGCTGCGCACCATCAGCCCGTCGCCAAGCAGCGAGTCGATGGAGCGCTCGAGCTGTGTGGCATCACCCCACACGCCGGCGAGTTCCTCGCGCGTCACAGGAGTATCGCTCGCGCGCAGCTCGGCGAGCACGAGCCCGCGCACCTGCCGATCGCTGCCCTCGTACTTTTTCTGCTTTGGCGCTGGTGGAGCATCGTCGCCGGGGTAGCCGCGCGCACGCCACGCGCACTGCTGCGCGATAGGGCACGCCTCGCAGCGGGGAGTGCGGGCGATGCAGACTAGGGCACCGAGCTCCATGATGCCTGCGGTGAACAGAGCTGCGTCTTCGTCTGACGGTGGCAGCAGCGCCTCCATGTCGACGAGGTCGCGCTTGGCGGCGGCGCCGGGCTGAGGCAACCCGAGGACTGCACGAGCGATCACGCGACGGATGTTGATATCGACGACCGGATGCCGCTGACCGTACGCAAACACCGACACCGCCCGTGCGGTGTAGTCGCCGACACCGGGCAGGGCGAGCAGCTCGCTCACCTCCCGCGGCACGACGCCGCCGTGCCGCTCGACGATCGCGACCGCCGCCGCGTGCAGGTTGAGCGCCCGTCGCGGGTAGCCGAGGCGGTCCCACGCCCGCACCGCCTCGCCAGGGCTTGCCGCGGCAAGGTCGGCCGGGGTCGGCCAGCGCTCAAGCCACTCGGCGAGCCTTGGTAGCACGCGGCTGACCGGGGTTTGCTGCAGCATGAACTCACTGACGAGGGCGCCCCACGGGGTGAAGCCCTGGCGACGCCACGGCAGATCGCGCCCGTTCGCGGCAAACCAGTTGCTGACCGGCTCGACGATACTCACCCCTCAAATCTAGACTCGTGTCATGACTCGCTTGGCACCGCAGAAGATCGAGCTGCTTAACTCGCTCGTGTCAGAGATTTCGCGCAACTACGCGCGGGGCCGCGTGATCGTGGCCGTTGACGGCATCGCTGACACGGCAGAGTTCGCGGATGACCTCGCCGAAGCCCTCAAGAACGCTGGCCGTGCCGCGTTCCGGGCATCCATGCGCAACTTTCGTGAACCGCGAGTGCTGCGTTATTCGGCGGGTTCGCTCCCAACCTCAGACACCTACGACATTGAGACCCTTCACCGAGTCCTGATCGACCCGTTTCGAGACGGCGGCACCGGCAGCTTCGTGCTCGCAGCCTACGACGCTGAGCGTGATGCCCCGATCGAGCCAAAGTGGATTACTGCGAAGGCAGACGCGCTGCTCATCGTCGACGGTGCCTCGCTTCACACCGCGGAGCTGCGCGGCCTGTGGCACTACTCGATCTGGCTCGCGCCTCACAACGAGCCGGATGCCGTGATGACCAGGTACATCAAGCAGGTGAAGCCTCAAGCTCTGGCTACCGCGATCGTTGACGCGAGCGACCAAGACCGCCCTCGTCGGTTGTTCGCCGACAGCTGCTAGCGGCTAACCCTTCGGTGGCATGCGCGGCCGTTCGGTTCATAACTCCTGCAAAAATGACGCGGGTTGCGCCGGATCCGCTCTGCAGCGGGGCGGCACACCCCCGCAAACTGAAAATTGCAGGAGCTATGAACCGCGCGGGGCGGTCAGCGCGGCGAGTGCCACGAATTCGCCGGTGCGCTCGACCTCGTGCACGAGTGCGACGAAGCGCGCGTTGACTGGTGTCGCGACCCCCACCGCCGCGCCGGCCTTCACCACGGCACCGTTGAGGTAGTCGATCTCGCTCACCTGCCCGCGCGTGATGCTCTGCAGGGTTGAGCCTGGGTTGGCAACCGGGCCCATGCGGCGGGCCATGAGCAGGGGCACGAGCTGGGCGATCCACCACGGTGCCGCCGCGAAGAACCGCAGCAGCGGGTGCGAGAGTCCGCTGAGTGAGGCGAAGTGCACACCGCTCGCCACGCCGACTCTGACGGTCTCGTGCATGCTGTCGACGAGCATGCGGCGAAGCGGCTGCGACCGAATCGTGGCTTGAGCGCTCATCCCGGTGATGGCCGGAAGTGCGTTCACCTGGTTGACGAAAAGTTTGGTCCACTGCGCGCCTTCGAAGTCGGACACGAGGTCTACGGCAATCGCGGCACCGAGTATGCGCGCCGCTTCCACTGCGCCATCGCCGCCGATAAAGGTTGGCCCTGACGCGGTGACTGTCACTTCGCCAGGCGAGAGGTAGGAGGCGGCAAACACCGCGAGCCCGCCGCAGACAGCCGACTCCGGCAGGGCCCGGCGCCCTGACTCGATTGCCTCTAGACCGTTCTGAATCACCAACACCGGCACGCCCCGCAGCATCGCGGCGTTTGCCAGCATTGCCGCCTCTGCGTCGTGCGCTTTCGTCGTGACGATCGCGAAATCCGGACGCTTGCTTAGCTTCACCGAGGCAGTCACGGCCGAGTCGATCGAGCCCCACTTGCCACGCAATCGGATGCCGCCAACCCGAATCGCAGCCAAGTGCGCCCCACGCGCCGTGACCTCAACCTCGAAACCGGAGCCGACTAGGCGCGCGGCAATTGCGCCACCCACCGCGCCGGCTCCGATCACTGCAATGCGCATAGGCCGAGCTTAGAACTCTTCGTGCACCTCGCCTTTGCCCGAGGGGAGGGCGAAGCCGATGAGAGCCGAGAACGCGAGCACCACTCCGCCCACCGCAACCGCGGGGCGCGCAGCATCGACGTACTGGTCTGGCGTCAGCGCTCCGCCCGCTCCGACGAACACCGCGGTCAGCACGGCAATGCCGAGCGCGACGCCGACCTCTCGTACGGTTGAGTTGGTGCCAGACGCCTTCGCGTGGTCGTCGCCGCGCATGGTGGCGAGCACAGCGGTCGAGATCGGCGCGAACACCAGACCCATTCCGATTCCGGCCGCGATGAAGGCAGGCAGCATGACCGTGTAGGCGACGTCGGCCGACATGAAGGCGGCGAGCCACAGTACGCCGAACGATTGCAGGCTGAGTCCAATAATGATCAGCAGGCGGGTGCCGACGCGCGGTGCAATCAAGCCAGCGAGCGGAGCGACGATCATCGGGGCCATCGTCCACGGCATTGTCGCGACACCGGCGCCGAGCGGCGAGTAGCCCTGCACGACTTGCAAGAACTGGATGAGGATGAAGATTGACCCGAACACACCGAAGCTGAAGGTGAGCCCGATCACATTCGCGATCGAGAAGCTGCGGTCACGGAACAGTCGAAGCGGCAGCAGTGGGGCAGAGACCCGAGACTCCCAGACGATGAAGGTTGCGATCAGAAGCGCGCCAGCGACGAGCGATGCGGTGACTTCGAGGCTGTCCCATCCCTTGTCGTTTCCGCTGACGATGCCGTAGACGAGCCCGAGCACACCGAGGCCGGCGAGCAGTACTCCAACGACGTCGGCGCGCATCTTTTCACCGTAGGTGTTCGGCAGAGCGAAGAGCGCGAGCGGAAGCGCGATGATGCCAACGGGAACGTTGATCCAGAAGATCGCCTCCCAGCTCCAGCCCTCGACCACAGCGCCACCGACGAGCGGTCCGGTTGCGACGCCGAGGCCGGTGATTCCACCCCAGATTCCGATAGCGAGCGGACGGAACTTTGCCTCAACCGATCCGGCAAGAAGCGTCAGTGAGAGCGGCATGACCGCCGCCGCACCGAGACCTTGAAGCGCGCGGCTGACGATGAGCATCCATGGTTCATAGCTGAGCGCCGACAGAACGGAGGCGAGTGTGAAGACGACGATGCCGACGACAAATACCGTGCGTCGACCGAACCGGTCACCGAGCGCGGCAGCCATGAGGATGAAGCTGGCGAAGCTCAGCGTGAAGGCGTTGACGAACCACTGCAGTTCTTCGACGGTCGCGCCGAGGTCGAGGCGAATCGAGGGCAGGGCGTTTGTCATGACGAGGTTGTCGAGCGTGGCCATAAACATGGGAAGGGAAGCCGCGACAATCGCGAGCCAGATCGGTATCGTGCGGCGCCGCGTCGTGAGTTGGGGCGCCTCGAGGGTGGCAGTCATGGTTTCCTTTAGAAGTTATCGAATGATTACAAGAGCGACATTAGTTATCAACTGATACCATGTCAAGTGTGAGCCTGAACCCCGTGAAGTCCGTGCACGATGCCGTGCACCGTCACGCCCGCATGAAGGCAGAAGACCGCCGGGAGTTGATTGTCGAAGCGGCGATGGCCGTCTTCGGCGACTACGGCTACGTTGGCACGACCACCGACCAAGTCGCTCGAGCGGCAGGCGTCAGCCAGCCGTACGTCGTGCGCATGTTCGGCACGAAAGAAAAGCTCTTTGTCGCGGTGTTGCAGCGCGCGCTCGACACGCTGTTGCTGAACTTTCGCGCTGCCCTCGCAGAACAGAGTGACCAGCCCGCGCAGTACCGCATGGGGCTCGCCTACGTCGGACTGCTCGTGCACCACGGACTTCTGCCATCGCTCATGCACGCATTCGTTCTCGGTAGCGACCCGGTCATTGGAGCGGTCGCCCGCCGCGGCTTCCTCGAGGTCTACGGTTTCTTGCGCGACGAGGCGAAGTTCACGCCAGAGGAGTGCCAGCAGTTTCTTGCGTCGGGGATGCTGTCGAACACCATGATCGGCCTTCGAATGACCGATGAGTACAACCTCGATCCGCAGGCGCGCGAAGTGTTGCTTGCCTGCTTCCCAGAGAAGCTCGACGTCGTGCGCAAGCTCGGCGACCTCTACCGCCCAGAGCCCAAGTGACCGCGATCGGCACCCGCCCAGGCATTCTGCTCGTCGATAAACCGCGGGGCATCACGAGTCACGATGTTGTCTCGCGCATTCGCAAGGCGGCTGGCACTCGCAAGGTTGGGCACGCTGGCACGCTCGATCCGATGGCAACTGGCCTACTCGTGATCGGCCTCAACGCGGCTACTCGACTGTTGACGTTTGCGGTCGGGCTCGACAAGGAATACTTCGCCACGATCACACTCGGCGTCAGCACATCGACGGATGACGCGGAGGGTGAGGTGATCGCGACCGCGCCAACCACGACAATCACCGAGCAAGCGATCGCGGCGGGCATCGCGAAGCTCAGCGGTGAGATCAGCCAAGTGCCGAGTTCCGTCAGCGCGATCAAAGTCGACGGCAAGCGCGCGTACGCGCTCGTGCGCGCGGGGGAGCGGGTCGAGCTCGCATCGCGCACCGTGACGATCAGCGCCTTTGAGCTGATCGATCGCCGAGGCGACGAGCTCGCCGGAACTATCGAGCTTGACTGCCGCGTGGAGTGCTCGAGCGGCACCTACATTCGCGCCCTGGCGCGCGACCTCGGCGACGACCTCGGCACCGGGGCACACCTGAGCGCGCTGCGTCGCACGCGAATTGGGCCGTTCACGATTGACGCCGCGGTCGGGATCGAAGAGTTGGATGTTGCTGGCGCGATGCTGGAGCCGGCTGCTGCGGCATCCGCCCTGTTCCCAACCATCGCGCTGACCGAGCAGCAGGCGATCGACCTCGGGCACGGCAAGCGACTTATTGTCGACGCACCAGACGGCAGCCCCGTGGCGGCGCTCGCCCCCGACGGCAGACTGATCGGCCTGGTTGCCATCAACAGCGCTCGCCTGTCGCCAATCGTCAACTTTCCCCCACCGGATGAGGTGCACGCGTGATCGACTGGCTCACCGCCGTGCTGCTGAGTGTTTCGATCGCAGCGGGCCTCCTGTGCGTCGGGCTTGGTCTCGCTGGCCGCAAGCCGAGCGACCTCACCCTCGGAGCGACGCTGCTGGTCGACCTGCTGCTCGTGGTGCAGCTCGTGGTCGCGATCATCGCACCGGCCACCGGAAACGAGCCGACCGGCAGCGCGCTCGAGTTCTACGTTTACCTCGTCAGCGCAATTCTTTTACCGCCGCTCGCGGTTCTCTGGAGCCTGCTCGAACGCACGAGTCGGTGGAGCACGGTGGTACTCGGCGTGGCGGGGCTCGCGATCGCCGTGATGGTCTACCGCATGCACCAAATCTGGTTCGTCCAAGTCGCGTAACCTGTAGTCAAATGGCAAACGCAGCATCGAATCGCTCGAGAGGCCTCGGCCGAATCCTCGTTATTGTCTACGCAATTCTGGCGCTCGCGGCGACCGGCCGTTCGGTGTACCAGGTGATCGACTCATTCGAGACGGCTCCGCTCGCGTACAGCCTCTCGGCGCTCGCAGGCATCATCTACATCGTGGCGACGATCGCGCTCGTCGCGCCGGGTGGCTTCTGGTATCGCGTCGCGGTTGGCACGATCGCCTTCGAGCTCGTCGGTGTTCTCGTCGTCGGCACGTTGAGCCTCGTCGACCCCGTGCTATTTCCGGCAAAGACCGTGTGGTCGTACTTCGGCCGCGGCTACGCCTTTGTGCCGCTCGTACTGCCGGTGTTGGGTCTCCTGTGGCTACGGGCGACCCGGCCGAGTGCGGTGGCTCGTGATGTAGGCGCCGATGCAGCTCTTTAGCTCGCTCGCCGAAATTCCGCCCGACTTCGGGCCGAGTGTCGTCAGCATCGGCAAGTTCGACGGCATGCACGCGGGACACCAGCGCATCATCGCCAATCTTGAGACGGTCGCGAAGCAGCACCACCTGCGAGCCGTTGCGGTGACTTTCGACCGCCACCCGCTCAACCTGCTCCGGCCAGAGCTGTGCCCTGCGCCCCTGTTGAGCAACGAACAGAAGCTCGAGTTGCTCGCGGCGAGCGGACTCGATGCGACTCTCATGCTCACCTTTGACACGGTGCGAAGCGCGCAGTCAGCAGCCGACTTTGTGCGCGAGGTGCTCGTCGACGCGCTGCACGCCCGCGTGCTCATGGTCGGCTCTGACTTCCGGTTTGGGGCGAGGGGTGCCGGGACCGTCGAGCTGCTGCGCGAGCTTGGCGGCGCCTACGGTTTCGAGGTTGAACTCGTCGATGACGTCACCTCTGGCGAGCGCCGTGCCTCCTCGACCTGGATCCGCGAGCTGCTCTCGACCGGTCGCATTATCGAGGCAACGCGATTGCTCGGGCGCCCGCCCACGATTCGCGCGACCGTTGTCGGCGGCCACCAACGCGGACGCAGCATGGGGTACCCGACAGCCAACCTTGGGCGTGATGTCGAGGGATTCATCCCCGCTGACGGAGTGTACGCCGCGCACATTGTGATCGACGCTGAACGCTTCGGCGCCGCCGTGTCGGTCGGGATCAACCCCACCTTCGGCGACGTCGAAGAGACGATCGTCGAGGCGCACGTGCTCGATCAGAATCTCGACTTGTACGGCAAGCGGGTGCAGCTCGAGTTCGTCGACTATGTGCGCCCAATGGAAAAGTTTCCGGATGCCGCCGCACTCACCGCCCAAATGCGCTCGGATGAGAAAACCATCCGCTCCATTCTCGAGCGCTGATTTCGCGCTCGGCGGAGCGCGCGCATGACCCTGCCCGCGCTCCGGGCCGGTCGCTGCGCCGCGCACGCACGGCCAGCAAACGTCGACCGTGTTGAGTGGTTTCGTGGAGGGCGTCGGCTACACGCTCGCCGTTGTTTCGTCGCAGGTGCGACGTAGGCTGTGCCTGTGACCGGCTCCCTACTTTGCTTCGAGCGAGTATACGACCTGCCTCCAGAGATTGTCTGGGATGCCTTGGTCGACTCAGACCTCGTCAGTGGATGGTTGGCAGAGGCCGAGATCGAGCCTCGCGAGGGCGGTCGCTACGACCTCTATTGGCGTCATTTCGAGCCGCAGATGACCGCTCTCGGGCGCATCGACGAGTTCGACGAGCCGCTTCGTATCGTTGTGGTCACGGGCAACGTTGGCACCACGACTTTCACTCTCGAAGCCTTAGCCGAGGGGCAGCGGGGGCGCTCTACACTCGTGCGTGTTGAGGTCGAGGCCCTCGCGGACCTGCAGTTCTCTGCTCCGATTTCCGCCACCTGGCAACTGAGTCTCGAGCAGCTCGCTGAGCTACTTCACGGCCATCCGGTTGACTGGTCGACATGGCGCGCGCAGCACGGTCGCGCGTGGCACGAGTTGGCCGAAGAGGCTCGTCGAAAATTGGGAGTAGCGCCTACGTAGACGCGAGTGTGGTGACTCTGGAGGACTGCCCAGAGTTCAAGTTTTCGGCCACCAGCACGATGATTTTTCGACCTCGACTTCGCCCAAAGGGGTCGCATCGACGGGTCGCACAAAGGCAATTTCAGATGACTCGTGACCCGTGCAAAACCAGCGATATTTTGCAGCGACCGCGATCGATGCGCCAACGTGGTGCCCTTGCCAACAGTGCAAGAGGCGGGCTAGGGTGCCATTAATCGCGCCAACAAGCGCATCCATCCCCCGGCCTAAGGAGTGTCATGGCTAAATCACCTGCTATACGCGGGACAGTAACGGTGCTATCAATTGCCGCGCTGGTCTTCGCCACTACAACAATTGCGATAGCTCACGTGGGCGGAGACGGTGGGTTCACTGCCGCCGACGGCGCCCGTGACGCCCATCAACACGGCGCCTCGACCGGCCATCTGCCTGCCACCCAATCCAATGTGGCGCTCATCTCCAAGCTGAAGTTGAAGAACGCAGTGCCTGAGAAGATCGCCGACGTTGGCGTATTCAACGACTACGCGTACCTAGCTGCGTGGGGTGTCGTGGATTGCACCTACAACGGCGTGCACGTCGTCAACATCAAGGACCCCGCGAACCCGAAAGAGGTTGCCTTTATCCAGTCGAAGGAAGGCAGCTACCCAGGCGAGGGCATCCAAGCCCTACACATCGACACCCCGGCATTCAACGGCGACATTCTTGTCAGCAATAACGAAAAGTGCAAGGACAAGGTCGGTTTTGGGGGCATGAACCTCTACGACGTCACGAACCCTGAACACCCAACCCCCCTAGCGGTCGGCGTCGGCGACTCGACTGTCAACGGTCAGGGCAAGAAGGCGGCAAACGAAACCCACAGCGTCTTTGCGTGGGATGCCGGCACTAAGGCCTATGCGATCATCGTCGACAACGAGGAGGGCACCGATGTCGACATCATGGACATCACGGATCCGAAGAAGCCGTTCCTTACTGCCGAGTACGACCTAGACCAGCTGTTCCCACAGATTCTGCAGGGCGTACCGTCGAACCTGACCGAGGTCTTCCTGCACGACGCGGTCGTGAAGCAGATCGCGGACAAGCAGATTTTGATGCTGTCTTACTGGGATGCCGGCTACGTGAAAGTAGACATCACCAACGTGCATAGCCCCGTCTACCTCGGCGACACGGACTTCACCAACCCCGACCCGCAGCTTCTTGAGGCGGCCGTACTGGTCGAGAAGCCAGAGGGTAATGGTCACCAGAGTGAGTTCACGCTGGACAACCAGTTCGTGATCGGCTCTGACGAGGACTTCTCTCCGAACGGGATGGAAGGCTCGACGAATGACAATGCCACGCCGTTCCTGGTCTCTCAGGGCAGCGACACCCCACAGTTGCAGGGCGGCGAGAGCCTCACGGGCGACGCCGTCTATGTGGGGCGCGCATGCCTGGGTGATTCGGCCGTACCAGCTGCACCGACCACTGCGAGTGGCAAACAGATTGCTGTTGTTACCCGCGGCCTGTGCACCTTCACTGAGAAGGTGGCCAGCGTCGAAGCAGCCGGTGGCTACGAGGGAATCGTCATCGTCAACCGCGAGGGTTCAGACGGCTGCGGCATCTTCGGCATGAGTGTCGCTGGCGGCACCCCGACCTTCGCGGTCGACCGGGTGACGGGGTTCGGGTTCTTCGACCAGCAGGGTGCTTACAACAACGCAGCCTGCCTCGCTGGAGCCGGAAGCCTGATCCCAGGTGTGAGCCTAGGTGACGTAGGCGACGTCATCACCGTGCGCGCGTACTTCGACGGTTGGGGCTACGTGCACCTCTTCGACAACTCGACCGGGAAGATGGCCGAGCTCGACACCTATGCCATAGCGGAAGCCATGGACCCGGCCTATGCGCAGGGTTTTGGCGATCTCTCGGTGCATGAGGTGGCGACGTCGAAGCAGCGAGCCGACCTTGCGTACTTGTCCTACTACTCAGGAGGGTTCCGCGTTGTCGAGATTATCGGCGGCGAACTGGTTGAGACCGGCCGCTTTATCGACGAGGGAGGCAGCAACTTCTGGGGCGTTGAAGTGTTCGAGAGCAACGGCATCGAATATGTAGCCGCGAGCGATCGCGACTCAGGGCTGTACATCTTTAGGTACACCCCGAGTCCCTAAGAGAACTGCACTCCGGCCGATGAGGCCTGAGCGCAGTCAGAGTTAGCACGACTGGGCCGTATCGCTGAGCCGGCCCTGTCTCTCTTTGCCCTCCGCTACCCTGAGTAGCTGGGCCACACGCTGAGCGCGGCCCGCCACAGCACAGGAGAACGCATGCAGCACGA
>JANONY010000265.1:0-6343 GCA_031421055.1 Actinomycetes bacterium
CCCACCTGCCGGCCAGCCGGCTTGGCTGTGGCCCCGCGAGGACCGTTTGGCCCGTTTGGCCGGCCCCGAGTGCACGAAGCGCACGGCGGCGGGACGGGCGCCTACCGCACGAAGCGCACGGCGGCGCGCCGGGCCGGGCCGGGGCGGAGCGGGCGCCTACCCCTCGAAGCGGTAGCCGAGACCGCGAACGGTGACGAGCATGGTTGGCTCGGCGGGTGTGCGCTCGATGCGGGAGCGGATCCGCTTGATGTGCACATCCAGGGTCTTGGTGTCGCCGAAGTAGTCGGCTCCCCAAATGCGGTCGATCAGCTGCCCGCGAGTGAGCACGCGACCGGCGTTACGCATGAGCATCTCGAGCAACTCGAACTCCTTCAACGGAATCGCCGTGTCGACGCCGGCGACCGAGAGGGTGTGACGTTCGAGGTCCATGCGCACCTCGCCGATCTCGATGACGGCGTCGTTCTCGGTCTCTGGCTCGGTCTTGCGGCGCAGCACGGCGCGCATGCGCGCGAGCAACTCGCGGGTCGAGTACGGCTTTGTCACGTAGTCATCGGCACCGAGCTCTAGGCCGACCACAATGTCGACTTCGCTGTCTTTCGCGGTGAGCATGATGATCGGCACGCTCGAGCGCGTGCGAATCTCACGGCACACCTCCGTGCCAGAGAGCCCGGGCAACATGAGGTCGAGCAGCACGAGGTCAGCGCCGTTGCGATCGAACTCTGCGACGGCGGCGAGCCCGTCTGCCGCGATGACCGTCTCATAGCCCTCCCGCCCGAGCAGGTACGCGAGCGGCTCGCTCAGCGACGGTTCGTCTTCGACGATGAGGATGCGTGTCATGCTTTGGCAGCTTTCAGATCGGTTAGAGCAGAGACAGCTTCGGTCACGCCGAGGGATGCCGCGGCCGCGTGCGAGGCCGCGGGAAGGCGGATCGTGAAGGTCGACCCGTGGCCGTGCTGCGACCACACGCGCACATCGCCACCGTGGTTCTGCACGACGTGCTTGACGATGCTGAGGCCGAGACCCGATCCCCCAGTACGCCGCGAGCGCGCGGGGTCGGTACGAAAGAAGCGCTCGAACACTCGGTTTTTCTCGTCTTCGCTGATGCCGATGCCCTGATCGGTGACGGCGATCTCAATCACTCCGTCGCTCGAGGTGACGCCGATGCCGACGCGCGAGCCATCGGGCGAGTACTGCACGGCGTTCGCGACGAGGTTGTGCAGCGCAACGACGAGAAGGGCCTCGTCGCCGTACACCTCGCTGCCTGCGTCACCGCCGCTGACGAGCCGAATGTCGTGGCGATCTGCCGCCACCCGGTTCTGATCAATCGCTTGCGCCACAACGCCGTCGATGTCGACGAGTTCTGGCTTGTTCAAGACGTCTTCTGCCTGCAGGCGCGAAAGCTCGATGATCTCTTGAGTGATGCGGGCGAGGCGGTCAGACTCTTTCGACAGGCGCTTGGCAAATCGGCGCACTTGATCTTCGTCGCCGGCCGCCTCAGACAGCGCCTCCGCCAACAGCCCAACGGCACCGATGGGGGTCTTAAGCTCGTGACTGATGTTGGCGATGAAGTCGCGACGAACGTCGTCGAGTCGGTACGACTCCGTGCGGTCGTCGGCGAGCACGAGCACGTAGCGCGATCCGAGTCGAGCGACGCGAACGAAGAGGTAGATGCTGGCCTCGCCGAAGGGACCGCGCGCGAGGTGCAACTCTTGCACGATCGACTCGCCGTTTCGCCGCACCTGATCGACGAGGGCCACCAACTCCGGGTGGATCAGCGCCTGATTCCACACCAGACCGAACGCCAGAGCACCGGGGCTGGCCACAAGCACGTTATTGGACGGGTCGACGACAACCCCAGCGGAATCCATCGCCTCGATCACTTGCTCGACGCCGTCGGGAACGCCGTGCGCGGTCACGTCGACCGCGCGCTGCCCTCGCCGGGCTGCGACGATGACGACGACCGAGATGCCCACACCGACGACGACCCCAAAGGCCAGCGACAGGGGCACCAGCCAGGCTGAGTCCATAGCGACTAGATTAGTTACCTATCGACGTCTGGCAGTGCGCCTTTTCGCTCAAACCGGGCAGTCGGTCTAACTGTTCAGTCAGCGAACACCTTTTGTTTACCTAAGGTGGCCATGGTTGGCTCAACTGTGCTGGTGAATAGTGCCAGCCGTCGAAAGGGATGCAAGCAATGCGTGAGGTGTTCCAGCAAGAGCTGCGCGAGGTGCAAGAGCGACTCATCGAGATCGCGGCCCTCGTTGCCGTGTCGATCGACAATGCGACCCGTGCGTTCAACGAATCCAACGTTTCGCTTGCCGAGACCGTGATCGCCGATGACGACAAGATCGACACCGCAGCCCAAGAACTCGACGAGCTGGCCATCAACATCCTCGCTCGCCAGCAGCCCGTCGCGCGCGACCTTCGCATCGTAGTGAGCGCCCTGCGCATCTCGGCCTCGCTCGAGCGCATGGGCGACATGGCAGAGCACATCGCCCAACTCGCTCGCTACCGTTTTCCTGACAAGGTCGTGCCGAAGAGCCTGCGCGCAACCTTCGCAGAACTCGGCACGCTCGACGTTGAGATCGCCAACAAGCTGGTCGAACTGCTCAAGACCGAAGACGTGCGCATTGCCGAAGAGATTCGCAACGACGACGACCGCATCGACGCGCTGCACCTCAGCGTCTTCGACAAGGTGCTCGGCGAGACCTGGAAGGGTGCGGCCGTCGACACGGTGGATGCGACCCTCGCCTCGCGCTACCACGAGCGCTTCGCAGACCACGCGGTCTCGATCGCGAAAAAGGTGCAGTACCTCGCGACCGGCGACTGGGTCGCTTCGGAGTAGTTCGGGGTCTCGCCGACTAGGCGTCGACGAAGTGCATGCCGACGAGTTGCGCGGCCGCACGATCGAAGGTGAGCGTATGCAGGCAGCCAGCCTCGCCTCCCAGCCGAGCAACGAGCGCGTCAGCGAATCCAACCGAGACCATGGAGTAGTCACCTAGCGCTTGACGCACCGCGTGGGCGTTCTGAACCACCAAGAGCTGTGAGCCTAAGAGCTGCGCGACAAATGCCGCAACACTCGCTCGGTCGAGTTTGCGCAGCCGACTCAGCACCCAGATCGACTCGAGAAGCGTGACCAGACTGAGGTAGCCGGGGTTGTCTTCAGTGAGGCTGTCAAAGATCTCGTTCGCCGCGAGCGACTGTCGCTCGTCGTCTTGCAGCACGTAGCGCAGCAGCACGTTCGCATCGAGTCCGATCACGCCGCGCCCGACTCGACGGCGGCTTCGGCGATCGCCTCGTTCATCTGCTCGATGGTGATGGGCGGGCCGTCCCACCTGAACATGCCCTTGAGTTCGGTGACCGAACGGGTCAGGGGCACGAAGCTGTAGGTGCCATCATCATGTTCAACGAACTGCACTCGCGAACCAGCCTGTAGGCCCAACTTTTGTCGCACGTCAATAGGCACCGTGAGTTGCCCTTTGCTGGTCATCGTGGCGATCGTCATCCCGCAATCTTACCAAATGACCAATTCCTTACAAGCAGGTAAGGAGCACTCAGGCGTCGCGCGCAATGTCGAGGCGCACGCCGAACTCGCGCGCGAGCGTCGGCGAGTGGTAGACGCGCAGCATCCAGGCATTGCGGATGAGGTCATACCGCCCAGCCGGAAAGCCCAGCTCTTGCGCGATCGCGTCGTGAGTCAGGGCCGACACGTCGCTAGAACTCACCTTGGCTATGAACGCCACAAAGCGATCGAGGGTGACGCCCTCGATGGATGCGAAGGCTTGGTCGTCATGTTCGTCGACGACGGCGGGAGGGCGATCCGCGAGCGGTTCGGTGGCATCAGTGGGGCGACGGGTTCTGAAAATGGTCACCGCGCACCTCGCTTTCTCTAACGCTGAAGTCTCAGTATGCGCCCCCGCGCCCCCGAATGGGGGTCAACGACACGATCGTGTTTTGGGCGCACCATTCGTGCGTGGGCCCGAGCGGGCACCCGAGCGGGTCGCGCCCGTCGAGACTCGGTCGTCGACCCCGGGGTGGACACCGGCGAGCGAAACCCACTAGGCTCGCAACTCTGTGCCACCCGGCACGCCCCGCTGTCTGGAGAATCTCATGGCTCGCACCTCGTTGCGCACCAGCAAGGCGCGTCGCTATTTTAGCGATGCGCCCTTTGAGCGCACCCTCCACACCCTCAGCTAGCGCCTGGCATCTTTTGCCCCGCGCGCACTGAGCCGGGGCACCTTTCGACGACTGCAGCGTTGGATCCGTCTCGGTACACCCGCGGAATCCACACCTAACAGAATCGAAAGGACCATGAAGACAATCAACGCCCGGCTCAAGAGCTGGGCCTCCATCCTCGACGAGAAGGCCGAGGCACAGGCGGTGACCACATCGTCGATGCCATTCGTCTTCCCGCACGTCGCACTCATGCCCGACGCCCACCTTGGGCTTGGGGCAACGGTCGGCTCGGTGATCCCCACGCTTCGGGCAGTGATGCCCGCCGCGGTCGGAGTCGACATCGGCTGCGGCATGATCGCGGTGAAGACGCAGTTCGTTGCGTCTGAGCTCAAGTCAGACCTGCGGGCGCTGCGGGAGTCAATCGAGCGGGCAGTACCAACCTCGGCCGGCAAGAACAACAGCAAGGTTGTTGCGACGGCCGAGCCGCGGGTGGCTTTCTTGACCGAACTCGCCGCCAAGCGGGGCTTCGACCCGAAGCAGTACGTCGGCAACTGGGAGCTGCAGCTCGGCACGCTCGGTAGCGGCAACCACTTCATCGAGGTCAGCCTCGACGAGACGGATGCCGTCTGGCTCTTCTTGCACTCCGGCTCCCGGGGCGTCGGCAACAAAATCGCGAAGCACCACATCAAGGTCGCCCAAGGGCTGATGGAGAAGTGGTACATCACGCTGCCCGACCCCGATCTGGCCTACCTCGTTGAGGGAACGCCGGAGTTCGGCCGGTACATCGACGAGCTCACCTGGGCCCAGCAGTTCGCGCTGCTGAACCGGGAGGAGATGATGGACCGGGTCGTGCGGCAGGTTTCCGAGTGGATGGGCGCGCCCGTTCAGGAGACCGAGCGGATCAACTGCCACCACAATTTCACACAGAAGGAGAACCACTTCGGCAAGGATGTCTGGCTCTCGCGCAAGGGAGCAATCTCTGCTCGGGAGGGCGAGCTCGGGTTGATCCCGGGCTCGATGGGCACCGCGTCGTACGTGGTCGAGGGGCTCGGCAATCCAGTCGCGCTGCACTCGTCACCTCACGGTGCCGGCCGCAACTACTCGCGGTCGGCGGCGCGGAAGCAGTTCACCGCCGCCGACCTGCGGGAGGCGATGGTCGGAATCGAGTACCGCGACACCGACGCCTTCATCGACGAGATTCCCGCGGCCTACAAGCCGATCGACCAGGTCATGGCTGACGCCTCTGACCTTGTGAAAATTCGGCACACGCTGCGGCAGATCGTGAATGTGAAGGGCGACTAACCCAGAGGGGCGGCACGGGAAACCGTGTCGCCCCTTCCCTCCCACATCGTTCGAAGGCCCTCGACAGACGCGAAGGCAGCGTCGGAGGTCACGAGCTCCACGTCTTCGGTAAGGCTCTGAGCCGCAAGCACTCGATCGAAGGGGTCACGGTTGTGCCACTCGAGCTGACCAGCCACCACGCCGTGACGCGAGCGCATCGGCAGCTCGCGGGCTCCCAGCTTCTGGAGCAGAGAATCGAAGTCGGCCACGATTCGTTGGCCGCCCGGCAGCTTGCCGATTCGATGCTTGGTGGCGATCTCGAACACGGAGATCGCAGAAACCAGCAGTTCGTTTCGTCGATCGACTAGCAGGAGCCGCGTTCGCTCGGGCACCCGCTCGGGTGCACTGACAAGCCAAATCAGTACGTGCGTGTCGAGCAGGTACGTCACCTGCCCTCCCACAACCGAAGTTCTTCTTCAGGTAGCGGTTCGAAAAACGACTCATCGAGTGTGACTCCGTGCACAAAGCCGAGTTGCCGCTTGGTTGACGCCTCGACGGCAACGAGCCGCGCAATCGGTTTGCCGTACTTGGCGATCGTGATCTCTTCGCCGTTCTGAACGCGCTGCAGCAGCTCACTCAATCGAGTCTTCGCATCCTGCACATTCACTTGCTCCGCCATGCTGGTCAAGTGTAGCTGGTCAGGTTTTGCGCCGCCATGGTCGGCATGGGAGGCAGCTTCAGGGGTCACTCGCACAGCATAGGAAGCGACCGGGCGAGCTCGGGCTAGTGGCAGGAATCGACTGCCGCGACTGCGACGCCTTCATCGACGAAATTCCGGCGGCCTATATGCCGATCGACCAGGTCATGGCAGACGCCGCCTCGCTCG
>JANONY010000266.1:0-18359 GCA_031421055.1 Actinomycetes bacterium
CGCACCGATCCGGTGGATGCCTTGCGAGCCCCGTAGACGGTCTCGAGAATCTCGGAGCGACCAGAGCCAACCAGCCCGGCGAGTCCGAGGATCTCTCCCGCTTTTATCGAGAAACTCAGCGCGCCGAATTCGCCCCGCAGACTGAGGTCTTCGACCAGCACCACCTCGGCAGCACCCTTTTTGATCGGAACTGCCGCCGGAAAGTCATGCTCGATGTCTTTGCCGGTCATGAGCTTGATCAGGGCTGGGGTTGGCGTGTCCGTGACCTGGAGGCCTTCCGCGGTGGTACGACCGTCTTTGATGACGGTGATGCGATCGCCAATCTCTCGGATCTCAGCGAGACGGTGCGAAATATAGATGACGGCGATTCCTGAAGCAGAAAGCTGCCGCACGACGCGAAACAGGTTCTTCACTTCTTCAGAGTCAAGAACTGCCGATGGCTCATCCATGATGATGAGCTTGATGTCGCGACTCAGCGCGCGCGCCATGCTGACGATTTGCTTGTTCGCTGGCGAGAGCGAGCCGACCTCGCGATTCGGGTTGAGCGAGCCGTGACCGAGTCGAGTCATCAACTCCTTGGTCTTCTTGTACGCGTCGCGCCGGTTAAGGAACCCGACTGTCGAAGTCTCGTGACCGAGGAAGATATTTTCTGCAATGGTCAGGCCATCAACAACGTCGAGCTCTTGGTACATCGTTGCGATGCCGAGCTGAAGAGCGTTGGTCGGGCTGGTGATTGATACGGTTTCGCCCTGCCAGGTGAGTTCGCCTTCATCTGGGGTGTAGGCGCCAGAGAGAATCTTGATGAGCGTTGACTTGCCCGCGCCATTCTGGCCGAGCACGCAGTGCACCTCGCCGGCACGAATGTTGAGGTTAACGCCCTTGAGCGCCTGCACGCCTGCAAATGACTTTTTGAGGCCAACTACCTCAAGGAGGGTCGCTTCATGGTCGACTTTGATCATTGCGGCAACATAACAGGTTTTGACCCCTAGAGGGAGTCCTCCTCCCGCCAAAAGCCCGAATCTTTCGTAACGAATCGGTCGCAAAGCGACTTTTTTGTTTTCCAGGCCTGGATTCTAGGCCTTCGTGCCCGGAGGGTTTCTTGGAATTCCGGGGCGCCGACAGCACCAAAGGCTGTCTACAAGTGTCAACTTTTGACATCAATCGACAAAAGTACGTGACTAGCGCCAATTGCTCTGTTATGTTGCATCAAACGTCAATGTGGACCTGTGATGCACCGCGACCCTGCGGGCAACCGTTCCGGCTCGTCGGATCTCGCCGATGCGCTCCTCATTGGCGATAGAGAAACTGCAATTCACATCAACAAGGAGGAAGTACATGCTCGCAATTCACACGCTTCGGCAGCGAATGCTTGTCGCAGGAGGGGCAACCCTCGCTGTCGCAGCGCTACTCACCGGCTGCACGACAAGCGCTGGAACTGACGTAGGACCGACGAACAACTCTGACAATGAAGGATCGGGCGAGACCATCGTCATCGGATTCTCTGGCCCCGCCGCCGACCACGGATGGCTCGGCGCAATCAACTCTGCTGCAATCGCAGAGGCAGCGAAGTACCCAGACATCGAGCTGCGCGTTGCAGAGGGCACGAACGATGCCAACCTGCAGATCAGCCAGGTCGAGGGATTCATCAACGATGGCGTTGACGCGATCGTGCTTCTCCCGACTGACGGTGCTGCACTGACCGACGTCGCGATCAAGGCAATGGAAGCCGGCATTCCGGTTATCAACGTCGACCGCGAATTCTCGAGCACCTTTGCCGCGCGCGTCACCATTCTTGGTGACAACTACGGCATGGGCGTAAGCGCCGGCACGTATATCTGTCAAGAGCTCGAAGGCAACCCTGACGCAGTTGTTGCAGAGATCGCTGGCCTCGACTTCCTGCAGCTCACGCAAGACCGCAGCCGTGGCTTTGCTGACGCTCTTGGTGACTGTGGCCTCTCGGTAACCAACCGCGTGGCCGCTGAGTTCACTGTCGCGTCTGGTGAGGCAGTCACGTCGCAGCTTCTCGCTGCAGCTCCGCAGATCGACGCCATCTGGAACCACGATGACGACCAAGGTATCGGTGTTCTCGCCGCCATCGAGGCGTCGGGCCGCACCGAGTTCTTCATGGTCGGTGGCGCTGGTTCGGCCAACGCAATGCGCGAGATCCAGTCGGGCACGAGCGTGCTGAAGGCGACGGTTATTTACCCGTCGACGCAGGCCGCTGACGGCATCCGTCTCGCTCGTTTGGTTGCTCAGGGCAAGTCGATGAGCGACCTGGTCGAGATCGAGGTTCCTGCTCGCATCGTGCTGAACGCTCCGGTTGTAACTGCCGACAATGTCGAAAAGTACCTCGCTACCGCGTTCGAGTCATAAGCAACACCTAGTAACACCTAGTAACACCTAGCAACACCTATCACCCGGTGCCCGCGCGGCTGTCGTCGCGCGGGCACCACCCTTCAAACTTAGAAAGCACGGTCATGTCAGGTGGAACGCCCCTCCTCAGGGTGGGAATGGTTGGATACGGATTCATGGGCTCAGCCCATTCGCAGGGCTGGAGAGTTGCTCCGCGGTTCTTCGATCTACCGGCGCAGCTGAGCATGAACGTGCTCGTCGGCCGCCACGCTGATGCCGTAGACGCGGCAGCCAAGAAATGGGGATGGGCAGAGACGGCGACCGACTGGCGCACCCTGCTCGACCGCGATGACATCGACATCATCGACATTGTTACCCCCGGCGACTCCCATGCTGAGATTGCCATTGCTGCCCTCAAGGCCGGTAAGCACGTGCTGTGCGAGAAGCCCATGTCTAACACTGTTGCCGAGGCGGTCGCGATGACCGCCGCTGCTGAGGAAGCCGCCACGAAAGGCGTGCTTGCCATGGTCGGCTATACCTACCGACGAGTTCCTGCGGCCACATTCGCCCGCGACCTCGTTGCCGCCGGCAAGATTGGCGAGGTACAGCAGGTGCGCGCTAGTTACCTTCAGGACTGGCTCGTCGACCCCACTGTTCCGCGCTCATGGCGGCTGCAGAAAGAGCTCGCTGGGAGCGGTGCGCTCGGCGACATTGGCGCCCACGCCATCGACCTCGCCCAATATGTGACCGGTCTCACCTTGACGTCGGTCAGTGGCACTCTCGAAACCATCACTAAAGAGCGACCGCTCGAGGGAGAGCGCACCGGCATCACCGGAACCGCCGGTGAAGGCATGGGCGCGGTAACCGTCGACGACGTTGCCCTGTTCACTGGTCGCTTCGACAACGGAGCGCTCGGTTCTTTTGAGGCCACGCGTTTCAGCACCGGCCGCAAGAATGCCCTGCGCCTCGAAGTTTCAGGATCCACCGGCGCGATTAGCTTCGACCTCGAAGACCTCAACTCCCTCGGCTTCTACGACTCGACAGCGCCGGCGACAGAGCAGGGGTTCACCAGAATCTATGTGACCGAGCCACAGCATCCGTATCTCTCTGCGTGGTGGCCCGCCGGCCACATGCTTGGCTACGAGCACGGTTTCTCGCATCAGGCGAAGGACTTCGTCGAGGCTATTGTCAGTGCACAACAACCAACGCCCTCGTTCGCCGATGCATTGCAAGTGCAGAGGGTTCTGGCGGCAGTAGAAACCAGCTCCGGCAACGGCAGCGCATGGACGAGTACGAACTAGCCAGTACGAACTAGAAGGAGCAACGATGCGCCCAGTCACCCTGTTCACCGGCCAGTGGGCCGACCTTCCGCTCGAAGAAGTGGCGAAGCTCGCCAGCGGCTGGGGCTATGACGGCCTCGAGCTTGCTTGCTGGGGTGACCACCTCGATCCGTGGCGGTGGGACGAGCCAGGCTACGTCGAAGGCAAACTCGCGCTGTTAGAGAAGTACAACCTCAAAGTCTGGGCGATCTCCAACCACCTCAAGGGTCAGGCGGTGTGTGACGACCCGATTGATCAGCGCCACCGCGACATTCTTTCTGATCGGGTATGGGGCGACGGTGACCCAGAGGGCGTGCGTCAGCGCGCGGCAGAAGAGATGAAGCTCACTGCCCGCCTCGCTGCAGCGCTCGGCGTGAAGACGGTCGTCGGTTTCACCGGCTCGTCGATTTGGAAGTACATCGCCATGTTCCCGCCGGTTTCCCAAGAAACCATCGATGCGGGTTACCAGGACTTTGCCGACCGCTGGAACCCTATTCTCGATGTCTTCGACGAGGTCGGTGTGCGGTTCGCGCACGAAGTGCACCCGAGTGAAATCGCCTTTGACTACTGGACGACCGTGCGCACGCTTGAGGCGATCGGCCACCGCGAGGCCTTCGGTCTCAACTGGGACCCGAGTCACTTTGTCTGGCAAGACCTTGACCCTGTCGGGTTTCTGTGGGATTTCAAGGACCGCATTTATCACGTTGACTGCAAAGACACGAAGAAGCGCATGAGCAACGGTCGAAACGGCCGGCTTGGCTCACTGTTGTCGTGGTCTGATCCACTGCGCGGCTGGGACTTCATCTCTACCGGTCACGGCGATGTGCCGTGGGAAGACAGTTTTCGCATGCTGAACACAATCGGCTATGCCGGCCCAATCTCGGTCGAGTGGGAAGACGCGGGAATGGACCGTCTGCTCGGCGCGCCGGAAGCCTTAGAATTTGTGCGTCGACTCGCCTTTGACGCGCCGACCGCAGCGTTTGACGCCGCCTTCAGTACGCGCGCCGACTAGCAGAGAAGGAGGGCTAGTGGTAATCGCCGACCCTCCGCTCTTTGCTGCGTCCTCGAGCCCAAACGACGCAACGCGGCGCGCGAATATCTCGCTTGTGCTTTCGCTCGTTCATCACCGCGGAGCGCTTAGCCGAGCGGAGTTGACCAAGGCCACGGGGCTGAACCGATCCACGATTGCCACACTTGTCGGTCACCTTGCCGAGCTCGGTCTCGTCTACGAGGCAGCGGCACAGGGGACTAGCCAGATCGGCAGGCCAAGCCCGATCGTGCACCCCTCGGCTTCAACCGTTGCGCTCGCGGTAAACCCTGAGGTCGACGCGGTCACTGTTGGACTCGTCGCACTTGGCGGTGAGGTGATCCGAAAGATACGGATGCCGACGCAGAGCCCGCCGACAGCGATCGAGGTGGCAAACATCACCGCCGCCATCGTTGAGGGAATGCGCACAGACCTCGAGTCTCACTACCGCATGATCGGCATCGGGGTGGCCGTTCCTGGTTTGACTCGAGCAGAAGACGGCGTCGTGACCTACGCGCCCCACCTAGGTTGGCGTGATGAACCAATAGCCGCGCTCATCGCCGAGGCCACCGGTTTCGCGACCGTTGCCGCGAACGATGCTTCTCTCGGCGCGGGCGCCGAATTGCTTTTCGGCGCTGGTCGGGGTTGCCTCGACCTCATCTATCTCAACGGCGGAGCAAGTGGCATTGGCGGTGGAGTCATCGGCGGCGGCGTGCTGCGAACCGGTCGCGACGGCTTCGCTGGCGAACTCGGTCACACTCTGGTGACCACCGGTGGGTCGCCGTGTCATTGCGGCGCCAGCGGCTGCCTTGAGGCCGAAATTTCGCTCGCCCGTCTTCAGCAACTGGTTGGCCTGAGCGAAGGCGATGTCGACACGGTCGAGCGCGCTCTGCATGCGGGAGCAGAGTCTGTTGTCATGCCAGAGGTCAATCGGCAAATCGATCATCTCGCCGTGACACTTCGCAACGCGGTTAACACGTTCAATCCGGAGCGCATCATACTCGGGGGATTCCTCGGCACGATATTCGCTCTTGCCCCAGATCGTCTCATCGAACAAGTACAGTCACGGTCGCTCCATGGCCCTGGCGAGCTCGTGCAGATTTCGCGCGCGGTGCTTGGCTCCAACATTCTCATGATCGGCGCGGCCGAACTGGTCTTCGCAGGGGTACTCGCTGACCCTGTCGGCGCAGCCATCAAAGACGTGCTCTCCACCCGGGTGTGAGCTAAATTTCGGCACGATTGTGGCTATTTGTTGTAGAGAAAGAGAATTTATCATGCCGCGTGGACCGGGCTAGTCACCTCCGTTTCTTGTGGAATGTCTGCTTACACCAGCCGAGTCCCAAAAAATCCGTCGACAATTCTTTGAAATTTATCTTGACAGACAACAATTAGTCGGAATAGTCTCGCAACGAGGCAACGGTCACTGTGGACTGCATCCACGTGGCGGGAGCTATTCCCCTATGCAAGGAGTTCCGGTGAACAACGAAGTCCCCACCACTCGACGAACCTCCAACCGCGTCGTGTCGCTTCTTGCGACAGCGGCGATGGTCGGCGGAATTGTCCTCCCCGTCTCGTTCGCGAGCGCGGTGGTTGCTGCGCCTGCGCCAGCGGCCGCGGTAGAACCCGCCTTTCGAGTTCTGGTCTTCTCGTACACACAGGGGTTTCGCCACAGCTCGATCGCTAGCTCGAACGCCGCCATCCAGTCGATGGCCACGGCCAACAACTTCGCGGCGACGTTCACTGAAGACCCCGCAGCATTCAACTCGAGCAACGCTGCGACGCTCGCGACCTATGACGCGGTGATCTTCAACTCGACTACCGGCGACTTGCTCAACGCGGGGCAGCAGGCCACGTTCGAGTCGTACATTCGTGCGGGCGGTGGGTTCGCCGGCATTCACGCGGCCAGCGATGCCGAGTATGACTGGGCCTGGTACAACCAGCTGGTCGGCGGCTACTTCAACACGCACCCGGCAAACCAGAATGCCACGATCAAAATCAACGACCGTGTCAACGAGTCGACGAAGCACCTGACGGGTGACACGTGGACGCGGTTTGACGAGTGGTACAACTACCGCTCGTTTCAAGCCGACAAGGTTCACGTGCTGCTCTCGCTTGTCGAGTCGAGCTATTCTGGCGGAACCAACGGCGTGGAGCACCCCATCGCATGGTGCCAAGAGTTCGATGGTGGCCGCTCGTGGTACACCGGTATGGGCCACACCGAAGCCTCATACACCGAGCCAGGCTTTGTCTCTCACCTTCTGGGCGGCATCAAGATCGCCGCGGGCGTAGTACCCTCCGGCTGCTCGGCGACGCAGAGTGGCAACTTCGAAAAGGTCACTCTCGATGAGAACACTGACAACCCGATGGCGCTGGATATTGTGCAGAGTGGCGCAGAGAAGGGCACCGTCTTCTACCTAGAGCGCGACGGGCGTGTGCAGCGTCTCGCCGCCGGAACCAACGCGAAGACCACCGCCCTCACCCTCGGCGTGACCCTCGGCAACGAGGATGGTCTGCTCGGCCTGGTGCTTGACCCGGCCTTCGCGACGAACGGCCACGCCTTCTTCTACTGGTCGCCGGCCTCGGTGACCACGGCTGACGGGCCCCACAACCGCATTTCGCGATTTACCTACAATTTCACGACTAAGGTGTTCAATCCTGCATCGGAGATCGCTGTTCTGAAGATCACCACGCAACGTCAAGAGTGCTGCCACGCTGGCGGCGACATGCTCTTCGACAACGCAGGCAACCTCATTCTCGCTACCGGCGACAACGCCAACCCTTTCGCCTCTGACGGCTACACGCCCATCGATGAGCGGGCTGGTCGCTCGAACTGGGACGCGCAGGGCACCTCTGGCAACAGCAATGATTTGCGCGGCAAGGTTCTGCGTATCACGCCGACCACTGCCGGCGGCTACACGATCCCTGCAGGCAACCTCTTTGCCGAGTCGGCTGATACCACCAACAAGACCCGTCCAGAGATTTACGCGATGGGCTTCCGCAACCCGTTCCGGATTGGGCTTGACCCCTTCACCGGCAGCATTCTGGTCGGCGATTACGGCCCAGACGCGGGCTCAGCCAACGCTAGCCGCGGCCCTGGAGGCACGGTCGAGTGGAACATTGTTGACGAGCCTGGCAACTACGGTTGGCCGTACTGTGTGGGCGTGAAGTGCTACAACGACTTCAACTTCGCGACCGCAACCTCCGGCGCGGTATTTAGTGCCGCTGGCCCGACAAACAACAGCCCAAACAACACTGGTCTGACCACCCTGCCCGCCGTCAAGGCGCCAGAAATTTGGATGGAGAACGGGCTCAACCCCACGAATGTGCCAGAAATTGGTGCCAGCGGTGCGCCGATGGGCGGGCCGGTCTATGACTTCGACCCTGCTCTGAGTTCTACTACCAAGTGGCCAGAATTCTGGGAGGGCCGTGCCCTCTTCGGCGAGTGGAACCAAGGCAAGATGTACTCGTTCCAGCTCAACCGCGCCGGCGCTGGTGCTGCGGGCAGTCGGGTTGTCGACATTGACCGAACGATGCCTGGCATCTTTGACCCGGCCATCGCCAATCCGTTCTATCGGACGATGGACTTCGAGTTCGGGCCGGACGGTGCGCTCTACGCTGCCGACTGGGGTTCGGGCTTCAGCGGGTCGTCAGGCAACTCTGGCATCTACCGAATCGACTACATCAAGGGCAACCCTTCACCCATCGCTCGGGCGGGATCGAACATCTCCAACGGCCCGACCGCGCCACTGACTGTCGTGTTCAACTCGACCGGCACAAGTCACCCGCTCGGTAAGGCGTTCACGGTTCGATGGGACTTCAAAGACGGCACCTTCTCGACCGCGGCCAACCCCACCCACGTGTTCACCGCGAACGGGCAGTACAACGTGACGATGACGGTGACCGACGTTGACGCTCGAACCGCGGTTGCGACCGTGCCGATCGTTGTCGGCAACGCCGTGCCGGTCGTGACGATCCAGTTCCCGCAAAACGGTGGATTCTTCAACTGGGGTGACCAGGTTGCCTACACGGTGACGGTCAACGACCCAGACGCCGGGGGGCCTATCGATTGCTCGCGCGTTCAGGTGCTTCCGGCCCTCGGGCACTCGTCTCACCAGCACCCAATGGAAGAGCTCTCTGGCTGCCAGGGCACGATTCAGACCGCCCGCGATAGTGGGCATGGGCTCGAAGCCGAACTGTTCTGGGTGGTTGATGTGAGGTACCTAGATAACGGTGGCGCCGCTGGCGTACCCCTGACTGGGTATGGCCTCAACGTTCTCAACAGCAAGCACCTCGAGGCGGAGTACTTCGACACAACCGGGCGCATCGGCGGCACCGGTGGCACCAGCGACGGTGTGGTGCGTGAGACGACCGGAGACTCGGCCGGCGGCGGCCAGAACCTCGGCTACATTGAGCCGAATGACTGGTGGGCCTATGAACCGGTGAACCTGGTCGGGCTCAACTCGATCACGATGCGTCTAGCCAAGGGCTTCTCTGGAAACGGTTCTATTGATGTGCGGTGGAACTCTCCGACGGGGCCGACCATTGCAACCGTGCCTTTCACACCGACGCTCGTTGGCGGAGTTCCGCAGTGGCAGACCTACAGCAACTTCACTGCCACGCTGGCTGCTAACCGCCCGACAGGAACCGGCACGCTCTACTTCGTGCTGACCCAGGGTGGCGTCAATGTGAACTCCATGGACTTCGGTGGTAACGGCCTGACAACCAACCAGCGACCGGTAGTCACACTGAGCGCAAGCCCTGCTTCTGGTACCGCGCCGGTAGTTGTTTCCGCTTCGGCGGTCGCGACCGATCCCGATGCTGCAGTCGGTGACGGGCCGCTCACCTACAAGTGGAACGCCGGTCAGGGAGCTGGCTTCGTTGCTGGCAGCGCGAGCCAACAGTTCACCTACTCGACGAGCGGGCAATACACCCTGACAGTGCGGGCGACCGACTCTCGCGGAGCGTACAGCGACGCCTCGACGACGATCACCGTCACTGATCCATCAGCGGGGTGCGTCTCGGGTCGTTCTGATTCCTTCGGCGGCTCAGCACTTGATACGACTCGCTGGAACCGCTCAGTGCGCTTGAATCAGCAGCCCACCGTTGCCAACGGTCTGCTGACCATTCCGGCAGCGCGCTCCGAAATTTATGGAGCTGGTGGTGACACCCCGAACATCGTCTTGCAAGACATGCCGACGGGTGCGTTTACTGCGACGGCGAAGGTCAGTTTCGCGGGCCTTCTGCAGTATCAGCAAGCGGGAATTGTGGTCTACAGCGGCGACGATAACTACATCAAGTTGGTAAGAATGGCACGGGGCACCTCGCCCGACGCTAACAACAGGGTGTTTCAGCTTTTGAAGGAGGTCGGTGCTTCGCCGACGGACTTCAACACGGCGAACTTGGGTGCCGCGTTCCCGGACACCTACTACGTGCGGTTCGTCAGTGATGGCGCGACTCTCACTGGCTCGTATTCGGCAGACGGTGTCGCTTTCACCACGGTTGGATCGTTCGCGCTGGCTGGGCTGGTATCGCCGAAGATCGGCTTGCTCGCTCTTGGCTCGACGTCGGCCGTGACGGCGACGACCCCGGTCATCAACGCTCAATACGATTGGTTCACGGTCACCCCAGAGGCAGCGGTATCGCCGAATGACGAGTTCGCCGGTACGGCGTTGGAGACGTGCCGATGGACTGTGGTGAACTCACAGCCAACGGGATACCGGGTCACGGGCGGCAGCTTGGAGATCGACACCTCGGCAGGCGACATCTACGGAGGGGACACCACTGGGGTCTCGAACTTCATTGTTCAAGCCCAGCCGTCAGCAAACTGGACGGTAGAGACCAGGGTCGACGGCTCCGCTTTCGATCGCGCGTACCAGCAGGGCGGCATCATCCTCTATGGAGATAACGACAACTACGTCAAGCTCGATCTGGTGTCGACCAACACTGCGGGCAGCACTGTTGCCCGCAACCTAGAGCTGCGCAGCGAGACGGGCGGTGTAGTCAGTTCGGTGCAACCGACGGCGCCAGCGCCAGCGAGCGGAATTGTCTGGCTGCGGTTGCAAAAGGCGGGCACGACGCTCACCGCCTTCTACAGCTTGGATGGCGCGAACTGGACCCCGTTCTCGCAGACTGTGTCGAACTCGGCTCTTGGCACTGCGCGAGTCGGGATCTACGCTCTCGGCAACTCGGCCCAAGGCCTGGTCTCGCGCACAGCCAAGTTCGACTACTTCCGCGTCGTGTGAGTTGACGATTAGCAACGGTATCAAGAGGGGCATCCATCTGCTCGCGGGTGCATTGTTGATCATCGTCGTGCTGCTGGCTGGGGCTACCCCAGCCAGCGCGCACGGCGGCGAGATCGTGCTATCGCTCTCGCACGATGGCGGCGGCGGGCTGCAAGTAGTTGCAACCCGCGCCGACGACGGGCACCCGGTTGAAGACGTGATTGACCCTTTGCTGACTGCCACGTCAGCGGAGGGCGAGACCGTCGGACCGCTGGCGCTTGTCTCCTCAGATGAGGGCATCGGTGTCTGGCAGAGCCCGACGGCTTTGCTGGCTGCTGGCGAATGGACAGTGACAGTGTCTATCACTGTCCCTTCTCAGGCGTCAGTAACCGAGCAGATGACGGTGGTGATCACGACGGATCAGGTTCCGGCAGATGGCTCAGACGGTATGGCACTTTCGCCACTGGCCACTACCGATACTGACGGCGGCCACATCTTGATCGTGGTGGGAGTGTGGGCACTCGCGATCGGGGTACTAGCAGTGCTGTTTCTTCTTTTTCGTCGTCGCTCGGCCGCTGCGCTCTAGCGGGGTACCGCGTGCAGTGACATCTCTGCTTGATTGCAGCGCGTATTGTTGTCTTGCACGCCAAATACCATAGGATCGAGCGCGCCCACAGGGAGTTTCACACACAGTGCACCACGGCTCCTAGGGCTCAGCGGACGTTCCGCTGAGAGGAGACGACTATGGCAACTCCGTCGGCTTCGCTCGCGCCAGGGAACGCTGTCGCGAGAGCCACGATCAAGGGCAACAATCTCGACAATGTGCGGCGACACAATCTGTCAATGGTGCTTGGTCTTGTGCACTCGCGTGGCGCCGTCTCTCGTGCTCAACTGACCCGCGATCTTGGTCTCAATCGCTCGACGATCGCCGCATTGGTGGCCGAGCTAGTTCAACTCGCGCTCGTGGTGGAGACCGATCCAGAACCGACTAATCAAGTCGGGCGGCCGAGCCTCGTGATTGAGCCGAGTTCGCGAACCGTGGCAATTTGCGTGAACCCAGAGCTGGATGCCGTGACCATTGGCCTCGTGTCGCTCGGCGGGCGAGTGCTGCGCAAGGTGCGCTACGACAACGTGCGGGTTCCCTCCGCCCGTGAGGTTGTCAATATCGTCGCGGCAGTAGTGGCAGGTATGCGGGCAGAGTTGGATTCCGAATTTCGAACGGTCGGTATTGGCGTGGCTATTCCCGGTCTCGTGCGAGGTTCGGACGGTCTAGTCGATCTTGCTCCGCATCTCGACTGGCAACACGAGCCCGTTGCCGAGATGCTGCGGGAGGCAACCGGCTACCCGGTCTGGGCCGCGAACGATGCGACCTGCGGTGCCATCGCGGAGAGCGTGTTCGGTGTAGGCCGCGACGTGCGAGACATGATCTACCTCAATGGCGGCGCGAGCGGCATTGGCGGCGGGGTCATCAGTGACGGCGCGCTGCTCTCTGGCGCGAACGGCTATGCCGGCGAGCTCGGCCACACTCTTGTCAATACAAACGGCGTCGTTTGTCACTGTGGCGCCGTGGGCTGCCTTGAGACAGAGGTGTCGCGTGCACCGCTGCTTGCCGCGTGCGGACTCACCGACGCCGATGCAGAGCGCCTCGAAGAGGTCTTGATAGCGCGTTTTGCTCAGCCGGATCCACCGGCAGAACTCGTCGCCCTTGTGCAACGTCAAGCGGGGTTCCTTGGTATCGCGCTGCGCAACGCCATCAACGTTTTCAACACGCGCCGAATAGTGCTTGGCGGCTTCCTTGGCTCGCTGCACCTGGTCGCGCCAGAGCAGATTGACGCAGTGACGCGTACTGGCGCGATGATCGGGGCGCGCGACGGAGTGGAGATCGTGCGCGCGACGCGCGGCAGCGACCTTTTGCTGGTCGGCGCGGCAGAACTCGCCTTTGCCGAGCTGCTTGCTGATCCCGCCAGCATCGGCTGAGCTGATCAACTTCACGAGTCACTAGGCTCAACCTGCCACCCACGAGAGAGCGCTCCCATGACCTCGCACGACGATGAATACGACTACCGCGAAAGCGGGCTGGTCTTTGCGCCCGACTTTCTTATTGGTTCAGCAACCGCGGCGTATCAGATTGAGGGAGCAGCCCACGACGACGGCAGAACGCCGTCTATCTGGGACACCTACAGTCACACGCCGGGCAAAGTCGTCAACGGCGATACCGGTGACGTGGCCGATGATCACTACAACCGGTTGGATGCTGATCTCGACCTCATGACCACCCTCGGCCTCGAGGCCTACCGGTTCTCGATCTCATGGTCGCGGGTGCAGCCGACCGGAAGGGGAGGTGCGAATGAGAAGGGGCTCGCCTTTTATAGCCGGTTGGTTGATGGGTTGCTGCAGCGGGGGATCCGCCCGATCGCCACTCTGTATCACTGGGACCTTCCGCAGGAGCTTGAGGATGCCGGTGGCTGGCCCGCCCGCGACACCGCAAGTCGCTTTGCCGATTACGCCGCAATCGCGGGCGAAGCACTGGGCGACCGCGTGCACACGTGGACGACGCTGAACGAACCGTGGTGCTCTGCGTACCTCGGCTACGGTTCCGGGGGTCATGCGCCGGGGCGCACAAACGGCGCGCACGCCCTCGCCGCGGTGCACCACCTCAACCTCGCGCACGGCCTCGGTACGCAGGCTCTTCGCAGCACTGCTGCCAAGGTTGACGCGCAATACTCTGTGACGCTCAACTTTCACGTGCTTCGACCGGGCGACGGGGATGCGGGCGTCGGCAGCGATAGTCATGAGAGCACTGCCGATGCCATGCGCCGTATTGACGCGCTGGCCAACCGCTCATTCACGAGCCCGATGCTGCTCGGTCGATACGACGAGGACTTCATCGAAGACACGCGTGATGTCACCGACTGGGCTTTTAGCAAGCCGGGTGACCTCGAGATCATCAACCAGCCGCTCGACTTTCTCGGCGTCAACTACTATTCGACGGCAACCGTTCGCACGTGGGACGGCGTGAACCCCAAGCAGGGCGCCGACGGCCACAAGCCGTCGTCTGGCACGGCGTGGCCCGGCAGCGAGCGGGTGGAGTTCATTGCCCAGCCGGGCCCCTACACGGCGATGGGATGGAACATCGCCCCAGAGGGGCTCGAAGAGCTGCTCGTGTCGCTCAGCCAGCAGTTTCCTTCTCTGCCGCTCGTCATCACAGAGAACGGTGCTGCGTTCGACGACGAGGTGGTGCACGGTCGCGTGCACGACCAAAAACGCACTGATTACCTTCGACGTCACTTCGTTGCTGCCCACCGTGCAATTGCACGGGGAGTTGATCTGCGTGGCTATCTGGTCTGGTCGCTCCTCGACAATTTTGAGTGGGGCTACGGGTTCTCCAAGCGTTTCGGAATTGTGCACGTTGACTACGAATCGCTCGAGCGCACGCCGAAAGACAGCGCGTTCTGGCTCGCTGAACTCATTCGCGAAAAGCGCATTCCCTAGCGACGTAGGCTTGGCAACGGCACTCGCCATCTCTCATCTTGCAAGGAAATCTTTTGACGACCGTCGTTCATCCCGGTGATTCGCTGTCGTCGCGGCAGAGATTCGTCTACATCATCGTGCTTGGGGCGCTCACCGCGCTCGGGCCGTTCACCATCGACCTCTACCTTCCGGCTTTTCCCGTCGTCGAGGCTGATCTGCACGCCTCGGTCGCCGCGATTCAGCTGACCTTGACAGCGACATCCATCGGATTCGCCCTCGGCCAGCTGATCGTTGGCCCGTGGAGCGACAAGGTCGGGCGGCGGCTTCCACTCATCGTCGCAACGGCGCTGCACATCGCGGCGAGCCTCGGCATTGTTTTCGCACCGACCGTCGAGTGGGTCGGCGTGCTGCGCGTGCTTCAGGGTGTCGGCGCGGCAGGCGGCGGCGTGGTCGCGGTCGCGATGGTGCGCGACCTCTTCGGCGGGCTGCCGCTCGTGCGCATGATGTCGCGACTGTCGCTCGTCAACGGACTCGCCCCAATCATTGCCCCGGTCATCGGATCCCAGCTGTTGCGCATCGTTGACTGGCGCGGCATTTTTGTCTTCCTCGGCGCCTATGGGGTGTTGGTAATTCTCGCGGCATTCTTTTTTCTCGTCGAAACGCAGCCGAAGGCCCGGCGCAATGACCTCGGTCATCGCACCGCTCGCGAACGGTACCGGTCGTTGTTCAGCGACCGTGTCTACGTCGGGGTGATCATCGTGGCAGGCATGACCTTCACCGGGCTGTTCGCCTATCTAACGTCGTCGTCGTTCTTGTTTCAGCAGGTCTACAAGTACAGCGCGCAAGAGTTCGGTTTCTTGTTCGCCATCAACGCGGTCGCCGTCGTGATCGGGGTGCAGTCGAGCTCGCGGCTCGCTCGCATCGTCGGTCCGCAGTGGATTCTGCTCGGCGCGGTCATCACGATGCTGCTTGCTGCTTCGACCATCGTCGCGCTCGACGCCGCCGGTCTCGGCTTGGCAGGCATTCTTGCCCCGCTGTGGTTCTTTATCCTTGCCTGTGGCTTCGCCTTCCCGTGCCAGCAGGTGCTCGCCATCGACGGTCACGCAGGGGAGGCGGCAACGGCCGCTTCGCTGATGGGCGCCGTTAACTTCGGACTCGCCGGGTTGCTCTCGCCGATCGTCGGGCTCTTCGGAGTGCACAACGCGATTGCGATGGGGGGAATGATGATGGCGACATCCGTCGTTTCGATCACGATCATCCTCACGCTGGTACGTCCGAGATCCGTGCCCGCGCTCAGTCGCTAACTGTTCCAGCGGTCCTGATGGATAGGCCGATAGCGTTGCCGCATGACCCAGATTGTCGCCGCCATTGCACGGCGAGTACGACGCCGGTGGATTCTCGTCAGCGCCCTGACCGCACTCGCCGCTGGCATCAGCCTCGGGGTCGTCATCGCGGTCCGCGGCAACGCGGCGCTCGGCATCGACGTCGAGTGGATGGAGGAGATGGTCGAGCACCGCTCGCCGTTCTGGCAGACGCCTGCCGTCTTCATGAACTTCTTTGGAGGAAGTCTCTCGTCAACCGTGCTGAGCGTGGCGATTGTTGCGGCGCTTCTTGTGCGCAAACGGCGCTACACCGCGCTGTTTTTTGCGATCTCTGCTCTCGCGAGCACCGGTCTGGTTCAGTTGCTCAAGGCCGTGCTCTCGCGTTCACGGCCAGACGACATTCTCGTGATGACTGATCCTGGGTCGTTTCCATCCGGCCACGTTGCGAACGCAGCAACGCTTGCCGTCGCACTCTCGATCATCGCCTGGCGGTGGTGGGTCTGGATCGCCGGGGCGGTGTACGTGCTACTCATGGCGGTCAGCCGCACCTACCTCGGTGCGCACTGGGCGACCGACACGATCGGCGGATTTCTGGTTGGCGCTGCAGTGGTCATTATCGTCTGGGCGCCGCTTGCCGATCGGGTGCTGTTCGAGCACCGTCGGCACGAGGTACCGTCAGACTCATGAGAATTTTGTTGGTTGGCGCCGGCGGCGTCGGAAACTCGATCGCAAAGATTGCCGCAGAACGCGATTTCTTCGAGACGATCATCGTCTGTGACTACGATCTCGCTCGCGCCGAGTCAACGATCGAGTGGATCACCGCTAAACACGGCGAGCAAGGCACGCGATTCGTGGCGGCACGCATCGATGCCTCCTCAGCCGAGAACGTCGCAGCGGTTGCTCGCCAGCACGCAGCCACTCACGTGATGAACGCGGTTGAGCCAAAATTCGTGCCGACGATCTTCGCCGGGGCGCTCGCCGCCGGGGCTGACTACGTCGACATGGCTATGAGCCTTTCTGCACCGCACCCGACGAACCCGCACGGCGAGACCGGGCTCAAGCTCGGCGACGAGCAGTTCGAGGCCGCGCCCGATTGGGAGAAGGCGGGGCGGTTGGCGCTGGTCGGCATGGGAGTCGAGCCGGGGCTGAGCGATGTGTTCGCACGCTACGCCGTCGACCATCTGTTCAGCGAGGTCGACGAGCTCGGCACCCGCGACGGCGCCAATCTTGTGGTGCGCGACGACGACGGCAACGAGATTTTCGCGCCCTCGTTCAGCATCTGGACCACCATCGAAGAGTGCCTCAACCCTCCGGTGATCTGGGAGAAAGGCCGCGGGTGGTACACCACTCCGCCGTTCAGCGAGCCAGAGGTCTTCGACTTCCCTGAGGGCATCGGCCCGGTCGAGTGCGTCAACGTCGAGCACGAAGAGGTGTTGCTCATGCCGCGCTGGCTCGACGCCAAGCGCGTCACCTTTAAGTACGGTCTCGGCGACGAGTTCATCGGCATTCTCAAGACGCTCAATCAGCTCGGCCTCGACCGCGTCGCCCCGATTCGCGTGCGGTCCGCTGACGGCCCGGTCATGGTCGCCCCGCGCGACGTTGTCGCGGCTGGACTTCCCGACCCGGCGAGCCTCGGCCCGCGCATGACGGGCAAGACCTGTGCTGGCGTGTGGGTGACCGGCACCGGAGTTTCTGGTGAGCCGCGCGAGGTGTACCTCTACCACGTGAGCGACAACGAGTGGACGATGGCCAACTATGAGAGCCAGTGCGTCGTGTGGCAAACGGCCCTCAATCCCGTGATTGCCCTCGAGCTACTCGCCACCGGTGTCTGGAGCGGTGCCGGGGTTCTCGGTCCGGAGGCGTTTGACGCGAAGCCGTTCCTCGACCTCATGGCGCTGCCGATCGCCGATGGCGGGTACGGGCAGAGCTGGGGCCTCGAAGACCGCGCAGTGACCGCCTAGTGGTCGGGCAGCTTCTCCGCTACTTGACACCATCGACCCTGGTCACCACGGGTCAAACGGCGCAACTCACCCTCGGCACTGTCGGCGGTAGCTGGGCTGGCAATTCGACGTCACCGGTGTTCTTCGACGGCATCGTCGGCAACGCTGGTGCGCTCGCTACCGCGATGCTCATTCTCGGTCGCGTCGCGGTCACCCGCTACTACACCCCGCCCGGCATGGTTGCCGCTGCGCTGCGTGCGGCCGACCCCGTGCTGACGAGCACCCCAGAGGGCCTCCGTTTTGAGTCGTTCAGTCCGTGCGCCGGCGTCTACGCGCGGTTCGACCTCGACGCGGCTGCGGTAGACGTTGCAACGGTCACGAGTGGGGTGACGAACGTTGACTTCAACGAGGGCATGCGCTCGCTGCTTGCCGCGGTCGTCGCCGGCGAGCCGATGCACCTCTCGGTCGCGTCCCACGGGCTCACCGTCAAGACGCTCGATGGAGCGGCAACAGAGAGCAAGGTCGCACTGCCAGAACGGTGGCTGCGCTCGTTCGCCGAGAGTCAGGTCATCGCGGCAGGCATGAGCCTCGCAGCCGAGCCCGGCGCGATGGCGTTTCGCTCGCTGGTGCGCGACCTTCCGCGGTCGTCGCCGACGGCATCCGTCGCCTGGGTACAGCCCGTCGCCAGGGGGCTGCGGCTGGCAAGC
>JANONY010000267.1:0-1628 GCA_031421055.1 Actinomycetes bacterium
CCCGGTTCTGCCAGAAGGCTCAGGCAGGTCGGGTTCGGCAGCTTCCATGCATTGAGGCTACTACTACAAGGTGTAGAATAACCTCAGCCCGGGCAGAGTGCGGTGACCAGTCGGACCAGGTGATGGATCTGAAACACGCCAAGTCCGGCCGTCATGATGATCGCGCTCCACAGCGCAAGACTGAAACCTGGACGCAGCGGGGTAGTTGGCGGTGACAGTAAGGCGGCGACTCGGGCTGGAGCGCCAAGTCCACCGAAACCCATCACGCCTGCGGGAGTGCCGCTGCGCAGGGCGACCTTGCCAAGCGTGCGAGCCACAAAACCACGATCGCCACAATGCACCACCGCCACCTCGTCGGCACATCGTTCAAGCGAGAAGTGGAGGCGATCCGCTAGTGGGCGCAAGAAGGGCACCAACGCCGCCGAGATCTGGGCAACGAGCAGGTAGCGATCATGACGACTGCGCGCGTGGGCGTTCTCGTGCGCAAGCACGACTGCACGCTCGGCGTCGTCGAGCAATTCAACGAGACCGCTCGACAAGACAACTTGACCTCCACGGCCGGGCAGGGTGAAAGCGAAAGGCTGGGCATGGTCAGCGATCTCGACTGACCGAGCATCATGCTGGCGCAGTCGGCGATAGCCGCGCACCACCGAGCCAGCTCGGATGATCCCGACAGTGACGAAAAGCAGCGCCGGCGCGCCAAGCCACCAAGGGATTGGGTCGTGGACACCGAAGGCCTCAGCGCACCATTGCAGTCGGCGCCCGAGAAAGGGAATGTGTGCCAAGTAGCCGAGTGAGACGATCCAAAGCGTGGGGACGGCAGCAGCGGCGATGACGGCAAGGGTGACAGTGACGGCACGAGTGGCGACGACCGGCGGCAGCCGACGATGGGTCGCGGTGACAGTTGCCGCGAGAGCGAGCGCCAACAAAAGCGGAACCACCACCGTGGGAACGATCACCCTTGTTCCTCACCGAGCATGGCGCGCAGTGACTTGATGTCTTTCTTCGACAAGCTGCCGACGAAACCAGCGAGCACCTGACCCTTGTCGGATGCCGCAGAGAGAACCTCGCCGATGCGTCGAACCGCCAACTGCGACTCGTCGATGGATGCCTCATAGGCGAAGGCCCGACCGGACTCGATACGGCGAACGAGTCCCTTGATCTGCAAGCGACCTAACACCGTCGCCACGCTCGTATACGCCAGCTCGATGGCGAGTCGTTCCTTGATTTCACCGGGCGGTAACGGACCGTCGGCGGCCCACAATACGGTCATGATCTCGTGCTCGAGTGCTCCGTCGGGACGCTTCGCCATCGCAATACCTCCGCGACCAGCGTAGCCGACGTCGATGCGCTAGACTCCTACATGGTGTAGTTACAGTTGTCCGTTCCGGACCCGACGACACCCACCCGCCATGGCCCGCCGAATCCTTCTACTCCTCGTTTCCGTGCTTGCCAGCGTGTTGCTTTTCGCGAGCCCGGCATCGGCACACAACACGCTTCTCACCAGCGATCCTGCTGAGGGAGCTGTGCTCAACGAGGTACCGACCCAACTAACTCTCGTGTTCTCCAAGTCGGTGCCGCTCGAAACCTAGTCGATCGAGATGATCGATGCTTCTGGGGTAAGGAGC
>JANONY010000268.1:0-3121 GCA_031421055.1 Actinomycetes bacterium
CGCAGCTCTCGAATCCCGATCCGGTCCATGTGCTACATGGTAGCTCATGGCGGTGGAGGAGGGGCTTCCAGAGGGCGAAACACGGGGCGGCCGGCGGATGCGGCAGAATTTGTGCGTGTCGTCCTCCGCTTTCGTCATCGTCATCCCGGTCAAGGGCGGGGCGGGCGCAAAGTCGCGGCTCGGCGGCGACGCCACCTTCAGAGCGGCGCTTGCCCGCGCGATGGCGCTCGACACGATCGAGGCCGCGCTCGAAGTCGCCTCCGTGATCGTCGTGACTAGCGACGACCTGGCGGCGGATGTGGCTGCCGTCGGCGTCGTCATCGTGCCCGATCCTGGCGAGGGTCTCAATGCCGCGATTGAGGCTGGGCTCGAAGCCGTTCCACGGGGTGCGGCTTCAGCGGTGCTGCTCGGCGATCTGCCCGGCTTAGACCCGCGCGAGCTACGAGCGGCGCTGGAGGCGAGCGTCGCCGAGCGGTCGTTCGTGGCCGACGCCGACGGCGTCGGTACCGTGCTCACCGTCGCGCGCGCGAGTCACGCGCTGCGCTTCGGCGCAGGCTCGCGGCAGGCTCATCTCGACGCGGGCTACGTCGAACTGCTCGAGTCGTGGCCGAGCCTGCGGCGCGACGTTGACCTGCCGCAGCACCTCGAGCAACTAGCGAGGGGCCGCAGAACGCTAGAGCTGCTGCGCGAGCGCTAACGCGTCGGCGGCGAGTTGCGCGCTCAGGGGCACGTCGCGCATCCAGAGCGGCACGGCGGCAGTGCGGATTCCGGCGGTCTCGAGCGACGAGACCATTGAGGAGTCAGAGGAGTCGACCAGCCACGCGTCGAGCAACCCGCCAGCCGAGCCCGCTCCGTAGTGCAGGGCGACAGCAGAGGCAGAGGTCTCAACGCCGATCGCGGTGAGGCACGCGTCGGCCATGCCGCGAACGACTGCCCCATTGATGATCGGCGAGACCCCGACGATCGGCGCGGAGGTTGCCGACAGCGCCGCGCGAATGCCGGGAATAGCCAGAATCGGTCCAATCGAAACCACGGGGTTCGAGGGGGCGATGAGCACGACGTCGGCAGAAGCAATCGCCGACAGTACACCGGGGGCAGGAGACGAGCTAGCGGCTGAGGTGTACTCAAACGACACGGCGGGTAATGCGGCGCGGTGCCGCGTCCACCACTCCTGAAAGTGCATCGACGAGTCGTCAGCAACAACCACGTGCGTCTCGACCTCGTCATTGGTAGCAGGCAACAAAACAACGCCGAGATCCCAGCGAGCGGTAATGCGATCCGTCGCCTCACTGAGCGTTAGTCCGTCTCTCAGCAGTGAGGTGCGCGCGAGGTGGGTGCCGAGGTCGAGGTCACCAAGGGTGAACCACGGCCAGCCGATGCCGTAGGCGCGCAGCTCTGCGCTGACCCGCTCGGTCTCACCGACGCGGCCCCATCCTCTCGCTTCATCATTGACACCCGCGAGCGTGTACATGATTGTGTCGAGGTCTGGGGCGATGCGCACACCGCTCAGCCACATGTCGTCGCCGACGTTGACGATGGCGGTGATGGTCGCGTCAGCGAACGCAGAGCCCGCTGTGGCAAGCCGTGCCGCCTCGCGCAGCCCGCGCAGAAACCGTGCCCCACCGACGCCGCCTGAGAGTACCGTTAGTTGCACCTTTCAAGGCTAGCTCGTGCAAACGGTCAGAAGTTTCTCAGAGAAAACGTCGCATTTCATGGCAGACTCGTCAGGATGAACAGCATGCTGGCTAGCAACTCAGAGTCATTGCCCCTCGACGAGTTCACGACGCTGAGCACGCGCATCGTCAACACGGTTGAGACGGTCATCGACGGAAAGCGTGACGTCGTCGAGCTGGCGCTCATGGTGCTGCTCGCCGAAGGACACCTGCTCATCGAAGACGTTCCTGGCGTCGGCAAGACGATGCTCGCGCGGGCGCTCGCGAAAACCGTCGACAGTTCGGTCAGCCGCATCCAGTTCACGCCAGACCTGCTGCCAGCAGACATTACCGGTGTGAGCGTCTACAACCAGGGCACCCGCGACTTCGAGTTCAAGCCTGGGCCGATCTTTGCGAACCTCGTGATCGGCGACGAGATCAACCGGGCGAGCCCCAAGACCCAGTCGGCGCTGCTCGAGAGCATGGCAGAACGCCAAGTGACGGTCGATGGGCACACCTACCCGCTCGCCGCACCGTTCACGGTGTTCGCGACCCAGAATCCGATAGAGATGGAAGGCACCTACGCCCTCCCAGAAGCTCAGCGCGACCGCTTCATGGCGCGAATCAGCATGGGATACCCCGACGCGAAAGCCGAGATGGCGATGCTGCGCGCGCGCGAAACCTCCAGCCCGCTCGAGGCCGTTCAGCCGGTGGTCTCGGTCGACCAACTGCTCGACATGATCGCGACGGTGCGGTCGATCTTTGTGAGCAGCGCCGTTGAGCACTACATCGTGGCGATCGCCCAGGCGACGCGCATCGACCCAGAACTGCGGCTCGGTGCTAGCCCGCGCGCGACCCTGCAGCTGATGCGGGCGACGAAGGCGCGCGCGGCGCTCGCCGGACGCGAATTCGTGCTTCCCGACGACGTCAACGCGCTCGCGACGGCGGTGCTCGGGCACCGCATTGTGCCGAGCGCGCGTGCCGTCGGGCCCGCCGCCGGGGTCGCCGTCGTTGACGGCATCATCGAGCGGATCGTCGCAGAGACGGCGGTTCCACTCGGACCAACCAGTCGGGCGTAGACCACCATGGCACCGGCGCGCCCGCCGCGCTCCAATCGCTCCATTCGTCTCACGCCGCGCGGCAAGGCGTTCGGCGTGCTCTCGATCGTGCTTGCCGTATTCGCCTATGCCGGAGGCAATCGCGTGCTGCTCGCGGCCGCGAGCCTGCTGTTCGCGCTCACGCTGATGGCCGTTCTGCTCGCGCGGTTTCGCAGCCTCAATCTCTCGCTCGAGCGCTCATTCGCCCCGTCATCCGTTGCCGCGGCTAGCACGACGACCGTGACGATAGACACCGCCAATCTTGCGTCGATGAGCTCTGCCCCGCTGTACTGGAACGACACGCTTCCGTGGCGGCCGCTGGCGACTAATCCCGCGCACCTCGGTTCGCTCGCCGGGCCGAGTGGCTCGCGC
>JANONY010000269.1:0-13418 GCA_031421055.1 Actinomycetes bacterium
ACCCGGACTCGGCCGTTGGTGCCCTCGATTGGGCTGGCATCCTGGCGCGAGTCTTGGCCGAATGCGATGTAGCGAGCCCCAGCCTCGATCGGCCTCACTTCTGCGTTGCGCATTGACGAGCCGTACTCGCCAGCGCTGGTAGACCGGCTTGCCGAGAGGCCACGCGCTGGCGGTTCGATACTCTCCCCGCTTGCCGAATCGTGGGCCGACCGCTCGCTGACGCTGCCTCCGCTGGCGGTCGAGAATCCGATGACAACGAACGGTGCCGGGGATGCGAGCACAGCCGGACTGCTCGGCGGTGGTCATGAGCGGCAAGCGCCCGGCGGCATCCGCTGTCTGTGCGTTGGACGCGTCGCTTCTTCCGGTGTTTCCTGAGCAGGCGTGGAGGTGAAATACTTGCGCTCATGTTGACTACTGCGCAGATCGACGAGGCCCAAGAGTACGCGGCGAACGCTTTGGCCGACGCTGGAATTGCGATCACCGCAGACGAACGCTCCAACATTGAGGTCTCGGACTTTGGTCTCGGAACCCTCGAGAAGACCGGTCTGCAGCTGATTGTCTACATCAACACCGAACGCGTCTGCGCAAAGGAGCTCGTGCTGAGTCCTGGTCAAACCTGTCCAGAACATCGCCACGTCGGCAACGGCGACGAAGAAGGCAAGGAAGAAACCTTCCGAGTTCGCACCGGGACGGTCTACCTCTACGTCGACGGCGAGCCGACCGCCGAACCCCGCGCAACGGCTCCTCGGCCAGAGTGGTACACCGCCTGGCACGAGGTCATCCTGAAGCCCGGCGAGCAGTACACGATTTGGCCAGGAACCCGGCACTGGTTCCAGGCGGGCGACGAAGGCGCCGTGGTGAGCGAGTTCTCAACTCGAAGCACCGATGAGCGAGACGTGTTCACCGACCCAGAGATCCTTCGCGACACCGTCGTCGCCGACTAATGCTCGAGCTGCGGTCGCCCGACGGCTCCGTAGAGCTCGAGTTGCTGCCCGAGGTTGGCGGTCGCATCCACCGCCTGCGGATTGACGGGCATGACGTGCTGCGGACCCCAAGCGACACCGGCGAGCATGTGCGAGAGCCGCTGCTGTGGGGGTCATACCCGATGGTGCCCTGGTGCAACCGCATCCCTGATGGGCAGCTCTGGTTCGGTGGCGCCATGCATCAGCAGGCCATCACGCTCGATACTTTCGCCATCCACGGGCGCGCGTATACAGCGGCGTGGCAGGTCGCTGCCGATGGCGAGCTTACCTTCAGCGATCCGGGCGACACCGGCTTCCCGTGGAGTTATCGGGCCCGCCAGCGGTTCGAAATCGACAACACCGGTATCACGCTTGAACTTGCGCTTGAGAACACCGGTACTACGTCGATGCCCGCGGGACTCGGCATCCACCCTTGGTTCGCCGATCACGGCGGCCTTGCCGTGACCCTCCCTGCCGAACTCGTGTACCCGTCAGAGGGGAATCTTCCGACGGGATCCCCGGTGCCGGTGACAGGAGACCGCGACCTACGTCTGGCCACAGTCCCGAACCCGGGTATCGATGAATGCTGGACCGGACTGAGCGCCGCGGTCATCCGGATGCACCGGCTCGCCGACAACTTGAGGGTCGACTACACGTTCTCGACGGATGCCACCCACGTCGTGCTCGCTGCGCTGCCCGCCTACTCGGCCATCGCGGTCGAGCCACAGACGCACGCTGTCGCATCGCTTGGCGTGCTCGAACCAGGCAGGACGATGTCTGTCAGTTATGCAATTCAGCGCGGCCCGGCCCAGATCACTCGGGCCTAGCTCACTCGGGCCCAGCTCACTCGGGCCTAGCTCACTCGGGCCTAGCTCACCCCGGCCTAGATCACCCGGTCGTTGCCCCCGTCGATTGGCACCTGCGCACCGGTTGTTTTCGCGAACGTGTGGCCTGCCATGGCCACGCACAACCGCGCAACGTCATCGCTCGTGATCTCGACCCCGAGCAGGTTGCGGCGCTTGTATTGCTCGACAGTCATACCGTAGTGCTGTGCGCGATCGGCGAGCAGTTGTGCGGTCCAGATGCCGGTGTCAAAGACCGCGTCTGGGTGGATGATGTTCACCCGAATTCGGTCTGGCGCCCACTCGAGCGCCAATACCCGCGCAACCTGAGTCAGTGCGGCCTTTGAGGCGGAGTACGCAACGGCACCCGGCCCGGGCGCGGCGACGTTCTTCGACCCGATCACGAGCACCTGCCCACCGGTCGGCGAGAGACGCAGTAGCGGATGAAGCTCGCGTAACAGCTCTACCGCGGCGTCGAGGTTGACGTCCATGACGCGTCGCCATTCCGCCGCCGGTAGCTCGCTGAGCGGCCGGGTCAGCGGGAAGATCCCGGCGTTGAGCACGACCGCGTCGACGCCGCCAAATGCGAACACAGCCGCGTCAAGAGCATCAGACACAGCCTGAAGGTCGGTCAGATCGCACTGGAGCCCCAGCCACGCTGGCGAATCGAACGTCTCACCGATGCCAGAGGTAAGGTCGAGCCCGATCACCGCCGCCCCCTCGGCGAGGAACCGCGAGGCGCACGCCCTGCCGATGCCGCCGGCCGCGCCAGTGACGAGCACCACTCGTCCTGACTGCTCGCGGGGGGCAGCCGCCCGCCGCACCTTCGCTTGCTCCAAGTCCCAGTACTCGACATCGAACTGGTCTTCCGGGCTCAGGCTCCGGTAGCCGCCTAGGGCTTCGGCGTCCCGAATGATGTCGATCGTGTGCCGGTAGATCTCACCAACGGCTTGCGCGCCACGTGCAGTCAACCCGGCCGTCAGCATCCCCAATTCAGGGTCGAGAATCACCCGTGGCGCGACATCGAGCATCGTCACCTCGGTGGAGGCACGCTGTGCGCCCGCCTCGAAGTAGTTTCGATACGCCGCGCCAAACCCTTCGACGTCACGACCGAGAAGCGGTGTTGGCTTGGTCCAAATCACGTGGTCGGGGGTGGCTGGCCCATGCTGCGAGATGGTCGCGACATCGGATGCCTGTGCGAAGGCCAAAGCGACCGGATCGTGACTAGACACGAGAACCATGGAAACGCCAGCGGCGGCGCTGACCTCGGAACGAACGCGGGCGCGTGCAAGGCGGTCTCCGCTGCGCGCCAGATGCAGCACGTCCTCCGCACTGCCGCGCGATTGCGCAGCCTGCACGGCGCGCGGTGCCCGCGTGCGCAGCGCGTCTTCTGCCCGAGTAACGAGAGCGATCATGCGCTCATACGATTCGCGGGCGCTGTCACCGAACGTGAAGATGCCGTGATTCATCAGCACGAGGCCGACCGACTGTGCCCCGAGCATCCCGGGCAGTTCCCGTGCTGCGAGACGGGCTAGGTCGAATCCCGGCATCGCGTACGGCAACACCGCCACATCGTCGCCAAACACCTCGCGCACCAAATCGATGCCGTGCACGGTATTGGTCAGCGTTACTACTGCATCCGCATGCGTGTGGTCGACATACCGGTACGGCAGGATCGCGTGCAGGATCGATTCGACCGACGGCGCCGGACTCGCGGAGTCAAGCCGCATACTCGCGAGTTCGCGCGCCATCACCAGGTCGTCGAGCGTGTCGAGAGTCGCGAGCTCGAGCAGCGGCTCAAGGCGCATGCCACTGAAACCCCCGCGTTCAATCGTCGCAAGATCCCAACCGCTGCCCTTGACGTAGATGCGTCGCTCTGGTCGCCCCATCACGGTCGTCTCGTCACGCTTGATGGAGGTGTTTCCGCCGCCGTGCAGAACCAGACACGGATCGGCACCCAGCAGACGTGAGGTGTACACCCGCAGGTCGAGGTCGTCTCCGACCGGCGCCTCCTCGTCGCTCCAGCGATTGTGTGTCACGACGAGTCTGTCTCGAAGTGCCGCTTGAGGGATTGCAGGAACTTCGCCGCCTGAACTCCGTCGACCGACCGGTGGTCGCAGCTCACCGAGACACTCACCTGCGGAATCACGAAGGCCTTGCCGTCACGTGCGACGACGCAGTCCTGAACTGCTCCGACCGCCACGATTGCCGTCTGGTCCGGGTCGACGATGGCGCGAAAGCTCTCGACGTCGAACATGCCGAGGTTGCTCACCGATAGCGCGACCGGCAGCTGGTCTTCTGCGCTCAGGACACCGTCGCGCGCACGCTCGGCCGCCGCGCGCACGCGTGACACCAGATCGGCCAGGGGCAGCCGATCTGGCTCGGCGATCCGCACGATGTAGAGCGAGTCGTCCCCGGCGACGGCGAGTCCGACATCAGCGGCGTCGAGCACACGGTACGACGGACCCTCCTCAGACCAGACACGCAGCATCGCTGGATGCTCGCGGGCGGCGCGCGCAATAGCTCGCAGCAGGAGGTGCGTGTACGTCAGGCCTGGCACCCCTCCGCTCGAAAGCGTGTCTCGAGCGAGCCGAGCGTCGAGTTTAGCGTCGACAGTAAATTGCGGAATCGTCTGGATCGATCGGGTCAATCGTCGCGCGATGGCGCGGCGGATGGCCGAAACGGTGGTTGGCTCGGCGGTCGTGCCGTAGCGCGCGGCAGCTTCGACATCCGCGCGCTCAATGCGCCCGCCGGGGCCCATCCCCGTCAGCGTCGAGAGGTCAACGCCAAGGCTCGCCGCAAGATTGCGGACCACGGGCAATGCCTGGACGCGACCGGCTGGTGCAGTCACTGTCGGCAGCGAGACTGTCGGCAGCGAGGTTTCGGATGCCGCGGCCACCACCGGGGCCGCGACCGGAGTGGATGGCGCCCCGAGAATTGGCGCCGAAGCATCCTCGGGAACGATCTCACCGAGCGCACCAACGTAGGCGAGCAGAGCCCCGGTGGAAAGTGATTCCCCGGGTTCGGCGACGATCTTGAGCACGATGCCTTCCTCCGCAGACTCGACATCGACCTGTGCCTTGTCGGTCTCGACGCACAGCAGCGGTTCGCCGATCTTGATCGGGTCGCCGACCTTCTTGTACCAGACGACGATGCTCATCTCGTCGGATGTCTGCCCGAGAGAAGGAAGCCGGATTTGCTCGACCATGGTCTACACCTTCGCCAGTTTGCGCAGCTCGTCAGTGATACGTGCCTGACTCGGCACAACCGTCTGCTCGAGAATGGGAGCGACCGGCAGGGGAACGTCGTGCGACGCGACGCGCCTGATCGGCGCGGCGAGTGAAAACAGTCGCTCCTCGGCGACCCGGGCAGCCAGCTCAGCGCCCCATCCACCGGTCAGCGTGTCTTCGTGCGCGATGAGCAATCGGCCAGTTTTTTCGACCGAGGCGAACACCGTTTCGGTGTCGAAGGGCTGCAGGGTGACGGGATCAATGACCTCGCAATCGATGCCCTCCTTCGCCAGTTCTTCTGCGGCAGCCAGGCAGCGGTACAGCGTCAAGTGAGTGGCAACAACCGTGATGGTGCTTCCCGCTCGCTTGACGACGGCTTTGCCGATCGGGAACACGTAGTCCTCCTCTGGCACGTGGGCAGTCAGGTCGAGACCGCCCGCCTGCTCGCGCCCCTTGCTGCCGTAGAGCAGCTTGTGCTCGAACACGAGCACCGGATCGTCATCGCGGATCGCGGCCTTGATAATGCCCTTGGCGACATACGCATCCGACGGCGCGACCACCTTGAGCCCAGGCACGTGGATGAAGTAGCTCTCCGGGCATTGCCCGTGCTGCGCACCCCGATTGGCAGTCCCGACCGGACAACGCATCACGAGCGGTACCTTGAGTTTTCCGCCGGACATGTAGCGCATCTTGGCGGCTTGGTTGACGAGCTCATCCATGCACTCGAACAGGAAGTCGGCATACTGCATATCGGGAATCGGGCGCATGCCCATCATGGCGGCGCCAACCGCCGCACCGGCAATCGCCTTCTCACTGATCGGGGTGTCGATGATGCGCTCGCGCCCGAATTTTTCTGGCAGCCCAAGGTAGACCCCGAAGGCGCCACCGAAGCCACCGGGAATGCCGATGTCTTCACCGATGAGAAACACGCTAGGGTCGCGCTCCATTTCTTCGGCGATGCCCTCGCGGATTGCTTCGGCGATGGTCAGTCGACGCTCGGGCGTGACCGGGGCTGTGCTTGATGCGGTGCTCACGAGGAGGCTCCAATCGTGATCGGGGTGGCGTAGGCGTCGGTCAAGGCCTCGGAGGGGTCCGGGTCGGGGGAATTGCGGGAGAACTCGACGGAGTCCTCGAGTTCGGCGTCGACTGCGACCCGAACAGCGGCGAGCGCCTCGGCGTCGGCGAGGCCCGTCGAAATGATGGCCAGCGCCATCCGTTCGATGGGGTCTTTATCAGCCCACTCGGCCTCCTCCTCCCGAGTGCGGTACCCGCGTGCGTCCCCCCGGCTGTGCCCAGCGAAGCGGTAGGTCTTCGCCTCGATGAGCGTTGGGCCGTTGCCGGACGCAGCTCGCGCGCGGGCCTCGGCAACAGCGGCGCGAACCGCGACAACGTCCATCCCGTCCACGATGACCGACGGAATGCCGTACACCGCGGCACGGTCAGCGACATCGGTAACGAGACTGGTCTGGTGAAACGGCGTTGAGGCACCGTACATGTTGTTTTCACACACGTACACGATGGGCAGCTTCTGCACTGCGGCGAAGTTGAGCCCTTCGTGGAATGCTCCTTCGTTAGTAGCTCCCTCGCCGAAGAAGCACAGCGCGACCTGTCCGGTCTTTTTCAGCTTGAATGCGAGGCCGAGACCGCTGACCACACTGATGCCGCCGGCGACGATGGCGATCGCCGGAATCATTCCGACATCGGGGTCGCCCAAGTGCATCGAGCCGCCCTTGCCGCCGCAGCATCCCGTCGCTTTGCCATAGAGCTCCGCCATCGCACCGCGCATGCTGACACCCTTGGCGAGCGCGTGACCGTGTGGGCGGTGGGTCGACGTGATCCAGTCCATGTTCTTCTGGTCGCTGTTGAGCGACTGGCAGGCGCCGACCGCGACGGCCTCTTGGCCCTGGTACTGGTGCAACGTACCGGGCAGTTCGCCTTTGAGGAACAACTGGTAGACCCGGTCTTCGAAACGCCGAATGCGCAGCATCTCCTGATACAGGTGGATCGCGTCATCCTGAGTTAGGCCGGTGATGTCGATCGGGATCATCGGGCCACCGCCTCGGCGTAGGTCGCGGCCTGGCCAGTCGACCCGTACAGACGCAAGAAGTCCCGAACGGCCGCGGTGATCGCCGCCTTCCCGGCCTCTTGGAAGTCGGTCTGCTTATGCGAGCCGACGAGATCGTGCACCGACTCCGTGCCTCCCCAACTGCGCGTTCGCTCCAACACCGCATCAAGGTAGACGCGCTTCAGGCGCGTACCGACATTGAACTTGGCGACCCCACCCGCGATCGCCGCAGCGACATCAGCCTTTGGAAAGCCAGTGCCGCCGTGCAGCACTAGCGGAAGCTCAACTTTGGCGCGAATCGCAGCCAGTTGATCGAGGTCGATCTTCGCCTCGTACGCGGTGAGCAAGTGCACGTTTCCGACGGAGACGGCCAGACAATCGACGCCGGTCATTGCGACAAACTCGGCCGCCTCGTCAGGGTCGGTCATGCGCGCGTGCGAGTCATCAAGACCGGACTCGTAGTAGTCCGGCAAGCTGCCGAACTCGGCTTCAACGGCAACTCCGGCCGGGTGAGCAATCGAAACCAGCTCCGCGGATGCCGCGGTCGCCTCATCGGTGGGCCAGCGCTGGCTGTCGATCATCACAAAATTGAAGCCGGCGTGCACACCCCTGACCGCCTGCTCGAGCGTGTGCGTCTCGTTCAGCAGGAAGGCGACCGGTACGTCGTACTTCTCGATCAGCTCGCGGCCGCCGGCCCCGAGAAACTCGATGCCGCCATTGTCGAGCCACGCGTCGGCAAGCATCGTCGCGCCAAAGCCGACAATGATGGGGGCGCCCTCGGCCTCCGCGGCGTCGAGAACCGCTTCCAGGGAGTAACTATCCCAACTCTCGAAATACCCGACGGCATAGCCGCCATCGCGCGCTCGCGCGAGCATCGTTGGCACTGGGACCAATGGCATGTGTGACTCCCTCAGATTCGGTGATGCGTAAGTTGTTGACGACAATGGGTGGGGCTAGCTGCGGGCCAATTCGACCACCGTGACCTTGGACGATATGGCCAGCGCTTCCTCACGCGAGAAGAGGGAGGTCGTGCAGCCAAGCCCTCGGCAGGCGGATGCACCCACTGCAGCAGCGAAGCGCAGCGACAGTTCGGTGGGCCAACCTTCGAGCAGTCCGACGATGAGTCCGCCAGTAAAGGCGTCGCCCGCGCCGGACGGATCAACTGTCTCGACCTCGAGCGGGTGGACTCGAAAGACCGCAGCCCGGTCGGCGTAGATGGCGCCGTCTTGTCCGCACGTGACGATCACCGCGGCACAACCCCACGAAAGCAGCTCAACAGCCTGCTCTCGGGGGTTCTGCTCGCCGGTGAGCGTGGCCGCCTCGTCGAGGTTGGGAAGGAAGAGGTCGACCGACGGCAGTAGTTCGCGCAGCACAGCGACCGCATCCGTACCGGCCCGCGGCTCTACGATGTCGAGAATGGTGATGATGCCCCGCTCGCGCGCCCGCCGGAGTAGAGCCGACAGCTCGAATACGAGAAGGCCGGGGAGGGCGAAGTAGCCACCGATGACGAGCACCCTCGCGTCGCCGATGGCCGCCTCGATCGCCGCGACGGTGAGGTCGCCGTTTGCGCCAACCTCGTGGATATAGCGGCGATCTTCGCCTTGGATCGTGAGGATCACGGTGCGAGCGGTATTGTGCAGGGCGGAGCGCGTGACACCGCTCGTGTCAACGCCACGGTCGTCGAGGATGCTCCGCAACTGTCGGCCGGAGTCGTCGTCGCCCACCGTCGCCGCGATTGCCGACCGCACGCCGAGATGGGCGAGGGTGATCGCGGTGTTGGCCGCGCATCCGCCCGGATCATTGAGAAAGCCATCAACTTCAATGAGTTCGCCAGCGGCGGGGAGCGCTTGGATCGGTGGCACGAAGAGGTCGGAAATGAGCATGCCTGCGCAGAGGACCACTGGCCCGGCACCGTTGTCGCGCGTTACCGCCATGGTGGGTGTCCGATCGAATGCTCAGCCATTGAGCATATGATCATTCTGGCACAATAAACGAATCGAGGCCTGTCGAATGAGTTCGGAATGAGCAACGCCGCCCAGCGCAGCGTCTATGCCGCAGGTTCGAACATCGAGTCCGCCGCGGTGGAACTGCTCACCCGCGTCGCTTCGATGTACTACCTCGGCGACATGACTCAAGAGACGATCGCCGCCAGCCTCGGACTCTCGCGCCCGAAAGTGGGGAGACTGCTCACCCAGGCCAAGGCGGCGGGCATCGTCGAGATCTCGGTCAACCTCCATCCGTCGCTCGCTGTGCCCGTCGAGACCGAGATGACGGCGCGGTTCGGGCTGGCCCGCACGATCCTTATTGTTGACGAGGGCAACGAAGACAACATTCGCGCGCAAGCTGGCCGCGCCGCGGTCAATCTGCTCGACCGATCGATGCGCGACGGCAGCATCGTCACGATCGGCATGGGGCGTAACGCTCGCGCTGTCGGAGCAGCCGCCGGAATCGCCGCCGAAGGGCTAAGCCCTCGCAAGGCCACCATCATTAGCGCGATGGGCGGCGCCGCGCTGATCGGTGAGGGGCTTAACTCGAACGACATCGCATCGCGGTTGGGGCAGGGCTTCGGTTCGTCAGCCCAAGGCATCTACGCGCCTGCCTATGCCTCCAGCGAAGCGATCCGCGATGCCTACCTCAGCAGCGAAGACGTGCGGGACACCATCGAGCGCGCCCGCAAGGCTGACATCGCGATTGTTGGAATCGGGGACGCCAACGATGATTCGCTCGTTGTCAAGCTCGGTCTCATTACCGTCGCGGAGATGGGCCGCATGCGGGCGGACGGCGCAGTAGGCGATATTCTCGGGAGCTTCTTCAACCGCGACGGCGCGCCCATAGCCTCGTGGATCGAGGACCGTGTTGTCGGGCTGACCGGAGCGCGTGACCTGCGCAAGATCGCTACGGTCATCGCGGTTGCCCCCGAACCCTCAAAGGCTGAAGCGATCGTCGGCGCACTCAACTCGGGGATAGTGCACACCCTGATTACGTCACTGTCTGCGGCTCGTCGAGTTATCGAGTTGGCGGACGTGGCGAGCTGAGGTGCACCGCGGGGGCGTTGAGTTCACGAATGGTCGCACCATCGACCTCGAACGGCAATGACGCATGCTCAGCGCCCCACGCGCTAGGCGGACAACCTGTGCATCGGAGCCCTTGCCGTCGGCACGACTCGGAATATCTCTCGGCGCTAGCCTGTCATCCATGGACTAAAGAACCCTCGGAAATTCGACCAACTTCAAGAAACAGGTCCGTCGTGCTTGCTCAAGATCGGTATGTGGTAGTGAACTATCGGCTTGGAGCACGATAAGCAGAGGGTCAGCCTCCGTTGCGAGGCAGTTCACAAACCCCACTATCTCGCCCGCGCCGCGCCCTTGTTGGAACCTTTCAGTGGTGTGCCACTTGGTGTTGCCCGCCTGATCGGCGTAAACCCAACGCACTGAGTCTTTACCGCAGACGGCGGCGTCCTGGGCATCAGCACCTACCTCCACTTCACGGAGACCGTGACAGAAGAAGAGGCATGCTGGTGGCTACTGACTGCGAGCATGTTCCCTCAGATCGGTGCCGCCGAGCCCGACAGCGAATTGTGCGAGATGGTCATCCCTGGGCGTTGGCAGCTCACCGACGGCACCGCCATCACCGCGCTGGTCGATGGAACGGAAGTGACACCCTCAGTGCGTAGTCACCGGATGGAAGTACAGATCGGGCGAGCAGCTGCTTTCGCCTCGGATGATCTCGACGTAGGGCCACACCTCCACCCTGCCATCGACGTGCTGCACACCCAAGGCGCAGAGTAACTCGGAGGGGATGCCGAGGGTCACGACCAACTCCCCGTCTTTCGCCTCTGACTCGATCGTGTAGTAGTCCTCGGCAAAGGCCTCACGCACGCGGTCGTCGATGTCGGCGGCGGTCGCGTCCTGAACCGCCGCTGTGAGCCGTTCCTGGACGTCGGGCGGAAGTGTCGGCAGCGGTTCCGGGGTGGGTGGAGCCGGAGCCGGGTCATCGGTGCAGCCGATCTCGCTGAGCTTGAGGCTGTCGTAATCGTGCAAGCCGAACACCGTCAACTCCCAACAACGTACGGCGTCGCCCTCAGGCTGGCTCGGTCCCCACGAGTTCGAGGTGGCTGCCGGAACGTGCACGGTGATGCGCAACTCGATGCGCGCGCCCTCGTCGTCACCAGAGTTGCCCTCCCAGGCCATTGCCTCGACCACGAACTCTGCGCCCACGACGTCACGCGGTAGGCGCGGGTTCTGGATCGCTCGCGCCGCGAGAAAGTCCGCCTCCCGGGGCTCCGGATACGGCGGCGTGATGTCATCGCCGATGCCGATGACAACGCGCTCTGCTAGCCCCGCGGCGTACTGGTCACCGGACTCCACGCAGCCCGCGAGAAGCATTGTCGCACCGATGATTAAAGCGGCGCTCAGCGCCAGTCTGCGAGTTGAACTCATTTGTCAAGGGTAGCTGAGGCGGGGTACGATCCCGCGACCTCACGATTATGAGTCGTGCGCTCTAACCAACTGAGCTACTCAGCCACGATGTTCGACCAGAAGCCGACCACCGAGCCCCCTGTGGGAATCGGACCCACTACCTCTTCCTTACCAAGGAAGTGCTCTACCAATGAGCTAAGGGGGCGCACAAATACGCGAAAACGCGCTTTGGCACCACAAGAGACTAGCATCCGCTGGCCTGCGAGAAATTAGGCTTGGACGGCGCTGAACATCTCGACGAAACCGAGCTCTCTGAACAAGTCAGTGAACGCGCTGTCGCGGTCAAGCGCTACCCCGACGTGGGTGGCGCCGGTGCTGGCGAATGCCGCGGCCGCCTCGCGTACCAGCGAACTCGCATTGCCGCGACCGCGCGCAGCCGGTGCCGTGAGCACGTGGGCGATGAACGGCATTCCGCGCCACGTCGTGCAAAGAATCGCGCTGACCGGAAGCCCATAGCCCCCCCAGACGCCGAGCCACGCGTCGCGACGCGGCTCACCCACTGACCCGCCAATAATGTCGGCGACCATGGTCGTCGCGTCGTCAAGAGTCTTGGTCTCGCCGTGAATGCCCGCGTAGGCATCGACAATGAGTTGCGCGACACTCGCCAGCTGGTCGTCGGCAATCAACTGGGATTCCACCGTCGGTTCAGCGATGAGAATGGCATCGATAGACGCCACAAGAAATGCCCGGTCCCCACCCATACATTCGACCGTAGCCCAGCTCGTCCCGAGCGAATAGTGCCTAGAACGGGGGCAGTGCTTGCCCGGGGAGCTTCCATGCGCCAAAGGCGGGGCCCGCGCCAGAGAGCCGCAGCCCCGCGGCGGTAAGCGCAGCAGAGACCGCGCCAAAGATCGACTCTGGTGCACCGGCGCCAACGACCGCGCGATCGAGGGTCAGGTCAAAATCGGCGCGGGCGGCGAGCAGAAGCACGCTCTCATCCGCCGTCTCTCGTATGTAGACCAGCACGTCGTCGTCAACGTGCAGCCACCGGATGCCACCGCCATTGAGCGCGGCATGGTCACGTCGAAGAGCGATGAGCTGCGAGTACAACGCAACCGTCTCGCTCGCGAGACTCATCGCGTCATCGAGCGCCGCCCACGGAATTGGTGAGCGCGAGTGCTCGCCGTCGTCGCCAACCAGCCCGAACTCGTCTCCGGCGAAAACCACCGGGATGCCGGGCAGCGTCACCGCCATGCCGAACGCGACAGGCACCGCGCCCTCGATCGCGCTGGTGCGGAATCGCGCGGTGTCGTGGGTGTCGAGCGCGTTCATGTTGTGCAGCCGCACCCGCCACGGAAAGCCGGCGGCGAACCGCGTGTGCGCCTCGAAAAACTCGCGGCCCGTATAAGAAGGGATGCCACCGTAGGGAATACCGTAAAACCAGGGGTTCTTGCCCGGCTTCGAGAGCCAGCCCCACAGCGGGCGGGTGAAGTTCGCGTAGGTCATGGCGCCGTGCCATGCGTCGCCCTGGAAGTCGCTCGAGGCGTCGTTGGTCGATTCGCCGAGCAGGATCGTGCTGGGATTCGTCTCGATCATCGTCTTCCGAATGATGCGGCGCACCTCGGTGTTGAGGTCTTGGTCGAGGTAGCGGCCGGTCATGTTTGCGACGTCGATGCGCCATCCATCGAAGTTGTATGGCTCGCCGAGCCACTTGGCGACGACCGAATCCGGGCCTTCGATGAAGCGCCGGCGAAGTTCGTGCGAGGCCCAGTTGAACTTGGGCAGCGAGGGCACACCGAGCCACGACACGTAGGTTTTCTGCTCAGCGTCGAGCCAGTAGTAGAACTCGCTCTCCGGCGTGCCCGGCTTCTCGTGCGAGGAGGTGAACCACTCGTGGGCGT